>DNTK01000280.1 GCA_003508755.1 Bacteroidales bacterium
TAGTGGGATAATGCAGAATAACTTTAATTGTAAAGTAGGAGATAAAATAATTAGCGGCCAATGTTTTTAACAAGACAAAAACTTACCACATAAAAAATATACCCGGACAAAAACCGGACAATTTACAATTCGATGAACCTGCAG
This sequence comes from Bacteroidales bacterium, assembly GCA_003508755.1. Taxonomy (GTDB): domain Bacteria; phylum Bacteroidota; class Bacteroidia; order Bacteroidales; family UBA10428; genus UBA10428. Next base: position 145 of record DNTK01000280.1, read on the forward strand.
ACATTTAAAATGGAATCATATAAATCAAAACAGATAATTCAGAATTTTAGTATGTATTCAAGTAAATTATCTTCTTTGGAAAGATTTAATTTCTTTCGGATTCGATACCGGCTTTTTTCAACTCCACCTGTTGTGATATTCAAGAGATCCGCAATTTCCTTAGAGGAAAGATTCATTCTGAGATAAGCACACATCTTAATTTCCTTCGGAGAAAGATCGGGGTGCTTTATTGTTAGTCGGGTCAAAAAATTATTGTGTACTTCGTTAAAATACCTGTCAAATTTTTCATCATGGTCATGCCCGGAATTCTCTTGTTTGATTTGCTTAATAAGTTCCTGCAATTGTTTCTTAGCATCTTCATTTACATTTCCTGAAACCTCTGTTAATCTGCGTTGCACCAAACCCAGTATCTGATTTTTCTGTGTAATCTGCATAGCAAAGGATGCCAGCTCCGTATTTTTTCTGGCATTTTCAGATTCTAATTTTTCATTCCGTAGCCGGGTTATCTCCTTTTCGTTTCTGACACTCGTTTCATTATACCGATGTTTTTCGGCTTCCAATTCTTTTCTTTTTTCTTCTGTAAGCAGGAATTGCTGTTTTTTAAACCGATTGTAAATAATAACAGCAATGATAAAAATCAAAAGCAGTGCAGAAGCGATGTAAATCAAATATGCTAACCCACTACGGTACCAGGGTGGAGCAATAACAAAACAGAACCTGGCAGTTTCGCTTGTTTTGCTGTAGGTATTCATGGCTCTTACCATAAAGCAATATTCTCCGTCATGCAGATTGGTGTATTCTTTTTCTGTTTTCTTTGTCCAATCGCCCCATTCGTTATCAAAGCCTTCAAGTTTTATCTGATATTTATTGCTTTTGACGTCCTCATAGAAGACTGCTGAGTAAACAAAGCGCACCGAATTACTGGTAAATGGAATGATGTCGGGCTCTTTTGGATTAATCTCATTTGCTTTGGACATATAGCCGGAGTAGGCTTTGATAAGTTCCTTACCGGAAAAGTTTGCCCTTCGCAGCAATACGTTAAATGACGAACTGGCATCTTTGGTTATTTGTGGGGTATAGTGAATTAACCCTTCGTTTGTTCCAAAGAATACATTGCTTTCATCCATTATCTTGATTAACTCGAACCCACCTATTAAGGTGCTTTTAATTCGCTTAAACTGGTCCGTCTGTAAGGTGTATGTCCCATCAGTTTGTAATATCATTACAGCAATATCTTCATCCACCGAAAGCCAGATGTTGCCATAATCATCTTCAATCATCTTTCGAATGTGCGACGAATTGCCAAGGTATTTGGCATAGAAGTCGTGCGGAACGATGGTATCTTTTCCCGGCACTTTCTTATAAATGCCATTCACCGTACCAATTACCAGTTCATTTCGAATTTTAAATACATTGTTCATTTGATCGACCGGCAAGCCGTGCCTACTGTCGTATAGTTTGTATCCTGTAATGGAATCTCTGGCCGGGTTCAGCGTTAAGCGGTAGATACCTTTGTAACCATGTGCCACCCAAAGGGATGAATCGCTTTTGTCGATCTCAATAATTCTTGAAGTTTCATCGAATCCATTTAATTTATAATAAGGGACTGATGATTTAACCTTATTGTCAAAGATGCCGGAGATATCTAAGCTGTAGATGCCATCATACTGGCCTGCAAACAAGTTGCCATCTAAATAAGGAAAGATAATCCATCCGCCGGGCTCCACATTCAGCTTCACCGCCCTTGAGTTACGAATACTAAATATGCCCTCATGATGACCACAAAGCAAGTTATTATTATCCTTGAAAAAGCTCCACACCTGACCTTCGGTTCCGGGAACAATGGATGCCTGGTCCGAGTAGGCCAGAACATCTTCAATTTCTGATTGGTTTTTAATAAAAACACCCTGGTTGGTACCCACATAAATTTTATCGCGAAAAAACTCAAGCGCATAGGTGGTACCCGGAAAACCGATAATATCGTTAAACACCGTGAATGGTGAAGAGAGCTCTATGAAATCCACACCGTTGTCCAGACCAAGCCATAAATTGCTGTTGGCATCCTGAAATATATCCAAAACAGTATTGTTTTGCAGGCCTTTGCTTTTATTGAGGTGTTGTACGGCATTTCCTTGTTTATCGATAATAAGAAGGCCGTTTTGAATGGTCCCGAAAGCAAAATAATATTCCGAAGCAAATGTGGTGGATGCATTTTTCATAGTGAGCTTTTGCCCACAATAAACCTGGTTCTCTTTGAGGAACTTATTTACCGGTGTTTCCCATTTTCTAAGCTTGTTGTTTTCATAAATGAATAAACCGTTTCGATGTGTTGCTACCAGGTAGCTATCTTCATTGAGTGCAAATAAACCCGTTACGTATAGGTTTTTAAAACTGTTGGCATCAGGAAAGGATTCAAAAGATTTACCCGTTAGTACTTGCAACCCATTTTCCCTGTCGGTAACAAAAATCTTATTTACAATGCGAAAGACATTGGTGTACACATTTTTTATTTTGTAAAAAACTGTTGTATCGTGGTAAATGGCATAGATCCCTTTATCGGTGTGAAGCACTTTTTTATCAGGTAACAAAAAGATATCCCACACAGTACCCATATCATTGTTGACAGGCTTTACTGTATCTGATAAGGAGTTAAACCTGAATCTGCCAGAGGAGTTTGGGTGAAAATATCCAAAACTATTGGGGCCACCTACCCACAATTTTCCATCGGATCCGGCTTTTACTTTTCTTGCAGCGACATTATGCGAAACATGATATTTACGCCAATAGGAACCATCGAAGGCAATTACACCGTTGTCACTTGCCACATATATTATTCCCTTATAGCCTTGTGTAATGGACCATATTTGCGAGGCTCCTTCGTAATCTTCCTTGGTGTAATTCTGAATAAAGGGAATACCTTTTGGTTTTATTTGCGCACAAACAGACAGGTTTAAAAGGATGCTAAAAAGAAATATCAGCACCTTTTTTGTTTGACTATTTAAGGATATCCGGTAAATTGCCATTTTTGAGAAAGTAGGTTTCTGCGTTGGCACTAAAGATATTGATAAAATTTATTTTGAAACCGTTTTTTCAGACCTAACTCTTACCACTTCGAATCAAATTAATATAAGTCGCCAAGTGCCCACTCCTAGAGCTTTCTTTCTTGAAGCAGATTTAATTATTGCCTGTTTCTAAAGGATTTTTCTCCGGAGCCTTGCATTTTTTTCTTTCTATTGGCGAAAAACTCCTGGCGTTTACGTTCTTTTTCTTTTTCAAATTCCTTTTTCTCTGCAACCGACATAGGTTTGTCTGTTTGCGGAAAAGGGTGGTCACGAACCACTTCAATTTTTAATTTTATAAGCTTCTCGATGTCTGATAAATATGTTAACTCTTCCTGATCGCATAATGATATTGCATTGCCGTTCTCGCCCGCACGGCCTGACCGCCCAATCCTGTGCACATACGATTCCGGTTCATTCGGAATATCATAATTTATTACATACTGTAACTT
>DNTK01000070.1 GCA_003508755.1 Bacteroidales bacterium
TTGATATTCATTATATCGCAGGCATCTTTTACCCCGAATCGGATAAAATTATACCCCCCAACGTTAAGCGCTATACCATTGATGAAATGGCCAGTTTTGATGAGTGGCCGCTTTATAAAGATTTTTTCTTTACCAAACTTGAACGTGGCAGCGCAGAATACAACCAGCTCATACTCGATTTCTGGAAAGAAGTGCTCATCATTGTTGAAAAGCTTGGACGCTATATCGAAGAAAACAATATTCAACTTCTGTATCTCATTAATGTATGTTCTAATCCGGGAAATGTTTCCATGGCACTGGCCAGTGTTTTAGTATCGGAGTACCTGGGTATACCAGTGATTAATAACAACCATGATTTTTACTGGGAAGGCGGAAGCAGTCCTGTTGATATTGAAGTTCATGGAAAAAAACGGGGTCCACGCGATTTTTTCTTTACCAATTATCATCTGGGCGAAGTGTTTTCACTACTTGAAGTGGTTTTTCCGTGGGAATCGCGCAGTTGGATCAATGTAAATATTAACCGGGAGCAGTCGAAGCATCTAATTGTTCAAAACGGACACAATCCCGCAAACGTAATGGAAATTGGCACTGCAGTTGATACATCGGTATATTTTAATATCTCCAAGCGTCAAAAAATAAATGCCTTTTATCAGTTTGAAAAAATATTGAGCAGGTACCAGGAAACCCTGGTGGGCTATTCGGTAGAAGATGTGATAACACACAAACTGGTGGATGAACTTAATCCGAAACCCATCCTTGTGGGTCCTAAAACAAAGCAAATCGATCGGTTTTTAAACGAAAACATAATCCTGTTGCAACCCACCCGCATTATCGAGAGAAAACGCATCGAACAGGGATTTAAACTGATACGAAAAATGTTCTCGATTGGTGAGTTCGCTCAGCGTTTGCGCAATACCCCTAACTTAAAGCTTACCATAATAGTTACCGGTCCCATTGCCAATGGGCACTATAAATACTTCCTACGCCTGATCAAAGGATTCTCAAAATTACTGCGTTCGCTAGAGCCCGATATTGCTGATAAAATATACTTATCGTTTCTTTTTAGCGAACTCGATAAAAAACCTTTCAAGAAGCGTTTTGATGAACCCGTTACCATTCCTGATTTATACAACATAGCTTCACTGGTTCTATTGCCTAGTAAAACCGAGGGTCGTGGTTTACCCATTATTGAAGCCACGGCTTGCGGTACGCCAATCTTTTGTCGAAGGTATACACCCGAAAATGTCTATTCAGAGGTTATCGGGGAGCATCTTCCCGAAGTAAACAGACTAAAAGTAATTGAGTTTAGCGGTAAAAAAATTACTACCCGGCATGCCCGGAAAATAATTAATCGACTGCTCTTTCCGCATCTTTATACCGAAGAGGTGCTGCATAACAAGGAAGCAGTGAATAAGCGATTCAGCATACGCTCACTTACCAATAATATCGATGCACTTTGCCGCAGTTTGCACAACCAGGTAAAATCGAACGATACCCTTTTTAGTAAAACCGAAACTTTGCTCGAGTGGTATGAGAACATGGCTTCATTTACAAATGATGATTTGGATGTAATACTCAGCACAAAATACAGGCAATACATGCCTGGATTTGGCAAATTAACGTTTATGAATCAGCTAAAATCGCTCATTGATCCCAGTTCGTTTAGAAATGAAGAGCAAAATAACCGGGGATTTATTCATGGCTATGCAAAATACCTTGTAAATACATATTGTAAGAAAAAAGATGTATCATGGGAAAGTATTATGGAATTTTATAATGCGGCAGACAATATTTTTTTCATACGAAAAGGAGAAACGGAAATTCGACACGATCATTCATTCTCCTATCGCCACAGGAATAAAAATTATTATCCTTATCAGGACTATACTCTGCAGGAATTGACCGGATTAGTAAATATCCTTTTCCAGGAGTTTGTTAATCCACGTATTGAAAAACACATCGACGAAAGCTCCCACTTTTTTACCGATCTCGATCTGGCTTTAGCTCAGCTTACATCAAGTAGTTATCTGGCTATTGATAACCGCAAAAGGCTAATTAAGAAAATGCAGGATAATGTACCGTTTGGACTTTTTCCCGGGGAGCATATAAAATACGAGCTTGAATTTTTTGTTTTACAAGCTGTCCGTTCTCGTCTCCGACTTAACCTGGAAACAACACTTACCGAAGAGCATTTAAATTCATCGACCATCGATCTCGCTATGGCTTATATTTTCGCCAATGAGCGCAGTATTGGAACATGGTTCAATAAAGACGAAATAACTGAGTACCTGGTAAGCGGATCAGAGCCAGAATTGAAATTATTGTTCGAAAAAGGAATAATTAAGGTGGTGAACTCACGTCAGGTGAGTGTAGGACTGCATTTTCCTCAAATGGGAGAGAAGGCACTGGTTGCTTTGCGTAAAATTTATGAAGCAGGTGGCTACCTGGTTGCCAACCGTACCCATGCTGCTGTAATGACCGATATGGTAAACATCGATCGCTTCCATATTGGAAAAGCATGGCATCCGCTCATAGCTAACATTATGGGTATACCCATTAATAGTGGATATGTACAATATGTTCCGGCGGGTTTGCGCACAACCCTCGCTTATCCCACACCTATTCAAACGGCCAAACAATTTAATGAGGTTATGCATGGCCAAAAGTTTCAGAAACTTGCTGCTAAAATGGGCGAAGAAAACTTGTGGAGAAAAATAAGTTTGGCTTCGGCAGAAAAAGAGGCACCCTTAGATTATCTGCTCGATAAAATTGCAGCCAGTACCAAAAAAAATAAATATGTTGAATACGAGTACGTAAATGGAATATATGAAGACAAGATGCCATGGAACGGGGTGTATGCCAAAGCACATACTGCAAACAAAAGAATAGACTGGCAGTTTAGAACGTTAATCAGCCAGGGAAAAACAAAACGTGTAACACAATTCGTAAGCGATTACAAAAAAGAAAGCGGCAATGAAGCTCTGATAGCCTGGAACGGTGGATATATTCTTAATCCCGAGCTTGTCGGTAAACTCGGTTTACCAGAGTCTTACATCGGGTCTCCACTCGGGCTTATCATCAGCGATGGAAAGGTAACTTGCCCTCCCTTATTTAATAAAGCTGCCTTGCTCATTGCAAAAACAGGAGAGATAACTATTCAAAAGGTTACTTCAGCGAATGGGTTGAAAGTAAAACTGGGCGGCAAGGAATTTGAGTTTAAGGCTGATCAGTATAACCTGAAAAAACCAGGGAAGCAAAATTGCTTTTATGATTTAATGCACTCATCAGAAGAAATACCTTCCACGGGAAGGTACCTTGTTCGTATTGCCGGCCATACTGTTAAGGAAGTTATCGAACCGGCAAATAATTCTTCAGAAAAAATAATTCCCGTTGGTATAACATTAAGCATTCTTGAAGCGGATTTTCCGGTTAATATCGAAATTGAATCTGAAGTGGAAATTACTGTTCCCGGATTGGAACATATCGCGCATGCCATTGAAGCAGGACCCCATCTCATTGAAAAAGGAGAGGTAATTCTTAACATGAACGAAGAAGGCTGGAAGCATCAGAACTCTATTCGAACCCAGGCAGCGCGTTTGGATTATACCGATATGCGCGGACCTAAAATTGCTGCGGGAGTCGATAAAGATGGAAACCTGTTTGTATTAACCATAAACGGGCGTATCCGTGAATCTGTAGGTGCCACCCATTTTGATATGGCAGACATCATGAAACAGCTGGGAATGGTATCGGCTATGGGGTTTGATCCGGGAGGTAGCAGCACCCTGGTAGTCAATGGCAACACCATGAATATATCGCCTTATAACAGTAAATACGAACAGAACACTTTTGCGTTGCCGCCCGAGCCAAGGGCTGTATCGAATGCTGTTATCGGATATATCGAAAAGTAAATTACTGATGGAAAATTGGAAAAGCTATCTTAAAAAAGATGCTACGGAATGGTTGCTGGAAAGTAACCCATGGACACGCTATAAAACACTTACCGATATTTTAGAG
>DNTK01000116.1 GCA_003508755.1 Bacteroidales bacterium
ACCCGCGTTACCGGCGTGAGAGCGACCCCACACCACCTCAATATTCTTTATTTCAGATAGTTAGACGGTACACTGGACACAAAAAAAGCATTATTTGCATGAGGTTTTGTGTCCGTTTTGTGTCCAGTTTTGTCTAACGGCATAAAGCATCGCTTGCTCTATTATTCCTCTGGCTTACCTTGTTTTTTTCGCTCTATGCTTCATTATTCTTTTCTTGCATTTTCACCCAAAATCGTCTGTTTGTTTCATCTCTCTGATCCTTCCGTTCTTTTGACTTTACTTTGTATCTTTCTAAAATCTCAATTGGATCCCAGTCTGAATATTTTTTTCAGGAATTTTACCAAGCTTTCGTAGGATTAAAGCTAATTTTGCTGCAATTAACCCTAGAATAGAATACTGGTAATGACGTTCATCAAAGATCTCTGCAAAGTCTGGCGGATTCGATTCATATTCAATAACTGAACTAATTATCGCATCTGATTCCTCTATCTCATTAGGAAAACTCAATATGTCATACATAAGGGATGCCGGCAAAGATTTCCATTCAACATCAATTGATTGAGGATTGAATTTTGGCAATGAGGCATGTGGAGATCTGCAGCCGTCAGAATCATATTGGCCATTTACTAATCCATCATCCTGTACAACAGTAACACAATCATTAACAAAACGATCAAGCATACAAACAACATGAATTGAAAGATATTCTATATTTTTACATCGCCTTCGATACTCAAACCACCAATCTTTCCCCATAGACAAAAAGGAACCAATAACAACACCAAGCAAACCGATAATAGCTGTTCCCATATAAGTAACCCATTATACCAGAAAACATTTTGCAGATGGCTTAACTATCTGCATTATCAATAAAATTTCTGCATATGGACGATCATTTAATATACCCATCTCCACTTTGTTGGGGAAAGGACTCTTCTTTGTTGCATGTGTAATAGCGAGGCAGGTTTCAGCCCATTTGGCCAATCCTAATGGGAGTCGGCAAAGTTCTTTTTTCTTATTAAATTTTATGACAATTGTTGGCAGTGGACATGATTTCTCAAAAACAATCGGAGGTTCAATTTCATTTTGGTTGCATTCTTGAAAATTGGAGATATAAAAACCTACCTTGTGAACCATAAAAATAGAACCTTTTTCCTTACTGCTGAACAGTTTTGGGAGTTCTATTTCGGGAAGTTTTAGCCATTCTTCAATTGTTCTTACCATCTATATCCTTTCTATCTATAGTTTTGCTCTATATTTTTTTTTGATCTACATTTTTAATTCTTTCATCTTTTGCTGCAATAAGCGAGGTATCGCCTCTTAAAAATGTTGTAGCATGTGAATGGCATCGGTTAATTTGATGGGTAAGTTGGTTTAACCTTTCTCAATATCGATAGGAATTTAGAGCATTAATCTATAACATTCGATTCAACTCTATCTTGTAATTCAGAAGCGTTAAACTACAAAATTTTAGGTCGTCAGATGTAAATTTATCTGTTGCTAATATATCTATAGTTTTTGTCTTGAACTCCCTAAAATCGACAACAATGTTTCTTCAAATTCTTGAAATATTTTTATAAATACGCTAAATTTTTCCTCTTTGTAATACTGCATCATCTTTTTATCCACAACTTTTTCAAATGTTTCTTCATCACAAAAATTTTCGCAAGTTCTCTTCCAGATTTTAAAAGAATTTTTTATTTTCCTGAAACGTATATACTTTATAAACTCTATAAATTGATGAATTAACATAAAGCCAAGAAAAATATAAAAAAATCTTGATAGAATCTCTTGGAAAAAAAAGTTGAATGTTAGCGGATTATTAGTTTCGTATATAATTTTTTTGATTTCTATCAATGAAGGTATCGCAAAGGCTGTGTATAGCACAAAATAGATTATACCTCTTGCTTTCTTCTGAAACATTGTCTTGCTTAGCCCACATATACCTGGATTGATTGTATCTGAATAATACTGACAAGATTCAATCTTTTTCTCTTTATCTATTTTTGATCTGTAATTGAGTATATTGGTTATATAATTTATAACTTCATCACTATATGGTAAAATATCAATATAAGCTATTCTAAGAGCTTTTGAAATACTGTTTACTGAAACCTGATATTTATTTTGCAATTTCGATTCGACAAAAAACCATGCAAAAAGAAATTCTAAAAAAGATTTATGTGCGAATTTAAATGAATCATTTTTAGTTAGATCTCTTACTAATATTCCTGCTGTTCTGACATCATTAAAAACAGAATCAAGACTATCAGAATTAAATTTTAATCTTTCAACTAACGGTTTACCTTCAACGTGATCCTTGCTTAAATTTTCAGGTATTTCAGAATATAGCCTTGAAATGATTGTTTTTAAATCGTTTTTATTTATTTGATTGGTATATCTATTTTTTTGTATAATTCCAACAGCTACCCCAAGCATAAAATATTCTCGTTCTTGGCTTGTCAGAACTGGAGGTTCGATACCGGTCTTGCCAATTGTTCTTAATTTTTCTTCTTGACGCCTATATGCATGTTTAATGAATTCATTTATAACTGATGCTGAATTTAGGTTTTCTTTATCGAGTTTATCCCATATCAGGCCCACTTGATAAAGGGTTGAAGGCCTTGAAATCAAATCAATAAACCCTTTATTTTTATCCTTATCCTTTAGCAATTTAATTATTTCATTTTTTGTAATATCAGGAGTTTTTCTTAGTCCATGTATAATCTGATCTTCTCTAAAGGGTCTAAGGTGTATGGCTTCGCTGTAGAACAAATCTGAACTATCGTTTTCTGCGTTGAGATACTCCATCATTTCTGTTGTATCTAAAAAAAGGTTAGGCCTACCTGTTATCATAACTTTAGACTTTTTGTATCTTGCAAACTCCCATAGTTTTTTAAAATGCTCAAATCTTCGGTTTGCATCGCCAATCATATCCAATTCATCGAAACCTTCTAATATGATCAACAACCTACCATCTTGCATCAACCTTTGAATCGCCATTGGGTCAAAATGAAATCTAATTGCCCAACTTGCTATAATGCTTGGCAAATCTTCATTTCTCGGGCTTTTCCCTCTAAGTTCAATTATTATTGGTATCCTATTATAATTTTTAGTTATCATTTCGTAGGCTAACTTTAGAGATAATACGCTTTTACCCTGTCCATATTCTCCCAATAAGGCAATTTGTTTTTCACTCTTCTCTTCTCTAGCCCATTCTAGTAGATAGCTCTCAACATTTTCCAAATAATTATTTTCTTCATTATCATTAAAATCAATTTTATCGCCTGAACTTTCAACGTATATATCACTTAAAGTTAGTTTATCTCCATCAGAAATTTCAGCGTCTTCAAACTGACTCTTAATAAATTCGAAATATTCTTCAAAGTCGATTAATCTCGAAAGCATTTCATCTTTATATATATATTCAACGCTAACAGATTTAATTTCCTTATTTGGAATTTTTATATTCGAATTTTTAATGGCTACAATTAATTTATTTAAATTACTGTCTATTATATTATTTACAAAGTCAATTTTGTCAGATATTTCTTTATCATCTAAATTATCAATAGCACAAACAACACCAATATCTTGAGAAAAATATTTTGAAACATATAATCGTTTTTCACTAAACCATTCACTATCTTTAAGTTTAAATTGTTTTGAAGTCATCGTTAACAATTCTTTTACTTCCACATGCCAACTTAAGTTGTCATCCAGTGAATACAAATCTAGGTTTTTTTTCTTGTTTTCTATTTCATTTACATCAGCGATCTCTAATTTTTTAAAGGGCATGCCATCAATAAATGCTTTATATAAACCTAGTTCTCTTTTCTGCTTTTTTAACAAAGCGTCATTTTTACTTCTATTACCATTCCAATCTGTAAAAACCATATAAACGTAAATTATTAATATTAGACCAATGAGGACTGACCACATCTTATCTGACCAAGATGTTTGTTGAATTGGCAGTTCAATCGTTGGAAACAAATTAATCGTATTTATTAAAAGGTAAATTAAACTCTTATCTAGAAGAATATGTGCAACAACTAACAAAAAATAATTAAATAGCATCAATGTTGCAAAGAAAATATATCGCTCGCGAGTATATTTTTTACGCTTTATATAGATATAAAATGCAAGAATTAAGAAAATAAGAAATCCGAAAAATAAAATGTAAATCATCTTTCCCTCCGAAAAAATTTTCTGCCTGGTAATTTTAAAGAAAATTAAATTTACACTTAATTCTTATTTTTACATTTTTCAACTCATCAATAAATATTTATTAAATTTTTCAACTATCTTTTCATACATAAACTAATTTTTAAGTCAGGCCCAGCTTTTATATTCGATTTCAACAACAATTAATTTTAATCAATATCTACATTTATCACATATGGGCCTATCCTCTGGATGCTGTCTTCTTATTGGAGACCCTATAAGGATGGCAGTTTTTGCTAACACAAAGGATCAAAACTACTAAGCCGATCGTTTTATATGAAATCAGCTACTTGGTAAATTTTAAAAAATTGTTAGCATTTAGGTTTGAACTGCGAATCCTTAACATACTGAAAATTCATTTACAATCATATGTTTACGTAGATCCTACCATAGCGATTTTTTTCAGGTTTATAACTAAACGCTTTACCCATAATCACGAATCAGAACAGCACACATACAATAAATTTCAAATTATACTTGACATGTATAAAAATTATGTATAAATGTTACACAAACAGTATATATAAAGGTGCTGCAACCATGGTTCATTCGTATAAAGCTCAAACCTACATGAATTTGTCTCAACCTGGCTGGAGGGCTTTGTTTAACCTGTTTTCAGAAAAATTTCTTACCTCTAAAGACCTAAATAAAATTTTGGGACTTTCATATAGACAAATTAACGATTGGCATACGCGAGGCCTATTACCTTCAAAAATAGAACAGGATAAGAGGGAGGGAAAAGGTTCTAGTTGGAAAAAATTCTCAATTTTAGAATTAATACCACTGGCAATAATAGGAGAGCTAAAAAAAAATGGTTTCTCTATTTCCCGATTACGGGAGCCTATGAAACTTCTTTACCTGTCTGACGACCTCCTATTGGATATCATTCCAGATTTCGTTAACGGAAATAATATTCTATTTTACACCGATTTTAATATTGTTATTGGTTTTAAAACAATTAATACAATTAAAGACAATTCAGAAATCACTTTCAGTTTTCCAACCCGTTCATTTCAAAAAGGAAATCTTTTAATTACCGGCTTAAATATAAATGAAATAATCGATACGATTTTTTTAAAATTAGAATCCCCTAACTTTTCCGCTATAAAAGGAGAAAACGGTAAATATCGTTTTAAAATTAACGGCATTCCCCTTGCGTTAGAGGAATTAAAACCATCAAATTAAAAAAGGTGATGAAATGAAATTCCCTTGCCCACTTTGTAAAAGGAAACACAACATTCTGATTAACAAGAAAAGAAAACCTTATTTTCGCTGCGATCAGTGCGGGCTGTTAATGTTCATCAACCAATCGGTGGGCGTAGACCGTTTAAATAGCATGTGCAAAAAGGACAGCGTTGATTCTATTTTATTTGGATAAAGGAGTAAAAATGGCAACTTACTTTACATCAATAGAAAACGTTAATAAAAACGATTTAGGAATTTGTCCCAGATGCGGCGTTTTGTTTGTAAATAGTATTAAAGGCATTTCGAATGGTCTGTTTCGAAAAACAGGTGTCTATTGTCCCATATGCGATGTTCTTGTTGCGAAACGAGGGAGGTAAAAATGTCACCCCACAAAATCAGGTTTCACTGTATAAATTGTGGAAAAAGCCTAATTGCTGAACGAAACGATGGTTTTTTTCTTAAAACCCGTGGAATTGTCTTTAGCGACAATCCCTCAGAGTGCGGAAATGTAATTTGCAAAAAATGTGGGAAATTATCTCCCATTCCGATTTTCATTTTTAATAATATCGCATAGCATTACATAAAAGCATTACCGAAGCGACTATTAGGGCATAAGTCACGAAAAGGACAGAGGCCGCGGTCAATTTGACCCCGGTCTTTTTTATTTCAGTCTTGCCCCTATCGGTGTCTTTTCGACGGGATTAGGCTTCACTGGTAGGGGGGTCTCATCGCATAACGCGAAAGACAGTCCGGGAGTACCCTCGGGAGTCTCATAGGATTTCCGAAGATCTCCCGGACAACAAAACCGTTCAGATTGGATCGGAGGCCCGTAGGGCCGGAGTCCGATTACCGAGGCTGAAGGCCTCGGCGCTTTGGGGCTTTGCATCGCATGATGCGAAAGACCGCCCGGGAGTTAGGGCCCCCGGAAGTCCCTTAGGACTTTCGGGGATCTCCCGGGCAAAAGAAAATCCCGTTAAGATGGATCGGAGGCCCGCAGGGCCGGAGTCCTTGTTTCCGAGGCAAAATAGCCTCGGAACTATTGGAAAGGAAAAGCCAAGTACCAGACTTTGGCGGGTCAGGGGTACTTGGCTTTAGGAAAAACTGAGAGCCATTAGACACTCCCAAATTTTGTGAAAAACTATCAACCGTTTTGATGTGTGTCAATGGCCCCTCTAAAATAATGGAAGGGCTAATCAATGTTTCACCAACAAGTCAAGGAACTACTGGACAATTCATTGTTGAAAGGAAGTAGGCGGGATGAGCGAAGCGAATCCCCTATACTTGATAAAAAAGAATCCATAACGTCGCACAACACGGTTCTCAAAAAGACAGGAAAAGGTCAACTCGCTGTTATCGCCCATAAATGTGGATGCAATCTGGTTTGGTGCCCAAAATGCTTTAAACAGCGTGGTGCCAAAACAATCACTCAAAAACTTCAGCGTATGAATTATAAATCAACGCGTCAGGTTGTTCTCACTGTCAACCCTGAACTGTTTAACGATGGGAATTCGGCGCATAAAAAAATAACTTCAAAAAGGCTTATCGCCTCACTCATTCGAGATCTCGAACGAACCCAAAACGTCAAGGTTAAAGATTGGCAGTGGGTATTGGAATGGCATCGCAACGGTTTTCCCCATTGGCATCTTTTCATCGATGTTACGGTTGAGGGCCGACGAGGGATGATCGGTGGTGATAC
>DNTK01000035.1 GCA_003508755.1 Bacteroidales bacterium
AGACACGATACTACATATTAAGCATATTGATTCTGATGATTTCATGTAAAGCATCAGATACATCGAGATATCCTGATTTTGTTGATTATGACTATGAAATACGGAGTTATTATTCAAATTCAAATAATCCTGATAATTTCAGATATTCAGAATTCTATCGCAATGACACTTTGACTCGCAAAATTGGTAGAGAAGGAGACTGTACAAGATTCTTATATGATTCAAATGGTAGATTAATTGAAACTATTTGGGGTAGAAATTGTAATTATGGTCGCCGAAATATTTGGATATTTGATTCACTTGATAACCATATTGGATACTTCAGTACAATGGATTCTGTTGTAAACATAGATACAGTAGAATTTGACCAGATTTTCTTTTATGATTCAAATAATCGTTTGATTAAAGAGAGAACTGATAAAAGGAAAAACATGAATGGAGAAGAATTTGAAATTTGGAAACATTACACTTACCAAGACAATAGAATTGATACAGAAATAACTTTACGAAACACCGATACCGTTTGGAATGGTAGCTATCATTATGATTCAATTGGAAACTTAATCAAAATCCATCGAGTAAGGAAAAAGGTATATGAAACCGAACTATTCAAATTTAACAAGGACAACCTTTTGATTGAGAAAGAAATTATTAGTACCGCAAATCCGATTACTCCAGAAACAAGCTTTAGTGCAGGAAACAATGTTCGAAAATATGATTATGATTCAACTGGTTTTAAAACAACTGAGATAATTTATAATCATAAAGGAAAAGCACAAATAAAGACAATATATTTAAAGATTGATAATAAATAACGACGCCACAACAATGTGTATAGTGCATAAGGGTTTCAGAGGTTTTCGAGCAGTATCACCCGCATCAAATTTGGGTGGTAACTTGATTGGTTTGAAACCCGCAATCCCTTACGACACCATACACTCACCGTTGGTGGCAACCAAAAGCAAATAGACATGAAAAGAATTGTGACATTTTTAATGATTTTAGCATTATTATCTTGTGAAAAAGAAGATAACATAGATAAAGAAAATGATAATTGGTTTAAAATATTTACTTCTGGTAACTCCTTAAGCAAAGTGATTAAAGATTGGGATGATAGTTATGTTTTAGCGGGAAACGTTAATGTTTACAATACTACTGAATCATTTGTAATGAAATTGGATAATTCAGGAAATTCAATTTGGGAATCTAGCTTTGGTAGCAATGGATTTGATAATGTGATTGACGTTGTAAAGACTGCACCAGAATACTTGACTGCAGGTTATACAATGAATGAGGACAACAATATTAAAAACTTCTTAGTTGCCTCCATTGATATTCGGGGAAATGTGCATTGGCGAAAAAACTATTATCGTGGTATTGCGAATTCTGTGATTTGGGCATATTCTGAAGATTATTCGGGTGAATATTATAATTATACAGGTGATTATTTGGTTGGAGGCACTTTTGAAGTTTTTGATAGCGTCAATGGTTATTATAGAAATAATTTGAGTGTTTTAAAAATAGATAATCAAGGTGACATTATTTGGCAATTTATTCATTCCGATGAAACTAATTGTTATGATATAGTTAGAGATTCTGATGACTCTTATATGATTGTTGGCGATTTCATGGATTCCCAATATCTTAATAGCTCTGTTTTCTTACTTAAACTTGACTCAAAAGGTAAAAAGGTATGGGAAAAACACCTTCTGCTCAGAGAAAATAGTAATATGACCTTTGATAGAGCTAAAGTTGTCTTGAAAGTGAATGACGGATTTCTAATTGGAGCAAACTCAGACGTAAATAATTATTTTGAAAACGCAGGTTACATAATAAAAATTTCATCGCAAGGAGATGTGATTTGGAAGAAAAAATTGTCTGATAATTTTGAATTAACTGATATAGTAGTTTATGGTAATAATTATTTTGCTGTCGGCAAAGAACTAGATGAGAGCAAAAGAGATTTTAAGACTAAACTTATTAAAACTGATAAAGACGGAAATGTTATAGGATTAAAAAGTACATTTTTAAACCAAGAGAATTATGATGATAATACAAGTTCAATACTTATAGACAATGAATATTTAATTCTCGGAGGAAATGCAACTGATGATGGATATAATAGATACTTATACCTAAAGAAAATTAAAATTGACGAGATAGAAACCTGGATAGCGGAATAATGGCAGCCACCAACAATGTGTATAATTCATAAGGGTTTCAGAGGTTTTCGAGCGGTATCTCCCGCTTCAATTTTGGGTGGTAAACTGATAAGATTTAAGTTCGCAATCCCTTACGAAATCATACACTTAACGTTGTGGGTAATTTTACGACGACTCTGCTAACAATAAAGATTATGAAGTTTTACAAAAAATGGGCATTTAGACTTTTTATTTATGTTCTGATTCTGAATTTTCTTGCCTTTTTGCAAACTATAAGATTTGCGGAATCATTTGATAGTCAATCACAATTTGAAACTAATATGTTAGTCATTAGCATTTTCTCTGCTTTGTGTCTAATTGCAGGCTTGATAATGGTTGGGATTACTATTAAAAACAGAGATTTGAATGATATTAAATCTTGGGTCGCAACTATTGGCTTAATAGGATTTTTAGTTTTTACGTTAATTGCT
>DNTK01000034.1 GCA_003508755.1 Bacteroidales bacterium
CACCCCAGGATATCCCGATTGATATTTTGTACGAAGATGACGAACTATTAATTGTTAACAAAGAAGCAGGTATGGTGGTGCATCCTGGACACGGGAATTGGGATGGAACACTTATAAATGCTTTATTTTATCACCTCAAAGATGTCCCCTGGTTCAAGTCTGGCGACATTCGACCCGGACTCGTACACCGTATTGATAAAAACACATCCGGAATACTGGTTATCGCAAAAACTGAATATGCCCTTAATCATTTAGCAAAACAGTTTTATGAGCGCACTACAAAACGCCGTTATCAGGCATTGGTTTGGGGAGCGTTTGATCAGGAAGAGGGAACCATCACTGGCAATATTGGACGAAGTATTCGCGACCGCGTTAAAATGCAGGTTTTCCCAGAAGGTGAAGATGGTAAGCATGCTGTAACCCATTACAAGGTTATAGAGCATTTAGGATATGTGAGCTTAATCGAGTGCCGCCTTGAAACCGGACGAACGCATCAAATCAGGGTGCATCTCGAGTATATTGGCCACCCTATATTTAATGACGACCGCTATGGAGGTGACAGAATATTAAAAGGAACCACTTTTACTAAATACAAACAATTTGTAATAAATTGTTTTAAGGAATTACCGCGGCATGCCTTGCATGCCAAATCGTTGGCTTTTATTCATCCTGCAACTGGCAAGGAAATGCATTTTGAATCGGAATTACCAACCGATATGCTAGGAGTAACCAATCGCTGGCGGAACTATGTACAGAACCGTGAGATTGAATAGCTCTCCACTTTGCTTGTTAAATTTTGACTTACCACCGAATTTTGTTGATGATAATATTCTCCTCCCCTTTTTTTTTATTGATTTCCAATGTAATTTGCATTAATTCAATTACATTAATCTAAAACCAATAAAAATGAAAAGATTGTTACAATTACTCTTATTAGTTGCCCTTATGTTTGGCTTCACCGCCTGTGAAAATGAAAGTGATGATAATAATTCAGGTGGTGATCTAACTGTAAATGCAGAAACGATAAGTGCAAAATGGCTGATTACTGAAGCCTCCAGTGAATACAAGTCAATTGAGTTCAACGAAAGTGGAAATTACATCCTCCAAATGGAAGATGGAATGAAATCGACTGAAGATCTGATAGTGCTGTTTGGCACTTATATTATTCTTGATGACAATATCATCCAGCTATCCGATTTCGGCACCATTACAATTAATTCACTTGACAATAATTCAATCAGTATAACCATTTCTCCGGCAGGAGGTTCTGAGGTAACAATAGAGGCCGATAAAGCAGATGATATCATTGGTTCCTCATCAAGCAGAACCGATTTATTATGTCGAAGCTGGGAAATGGTTGCCATCGATGGCGAACCCGTTACGGGAACCGAATTTGAACTCACAGTAATTTTCTCTAAGGCAGGAACCTATTTTGTAGAGTACGCAAATCCGGTTTATGGCGATGAAGGTGGCTTAGCACAATGGCAATGGAAAGACAGCGATGAAGAAATGTTCTGCTATTCATGGGATGGAGCTCCAACCTGTACAGGTGAAAACGAGGTAACTATTACTGAACTAACTAGTGTAAAATTGGTAATAATTGAGTATTTGTATGACGAAACATTTGAATACGAATTAGCCCCAACAGGCTCAACTAAAAGTGCTCATGTCAGTAAGGCTATTAATTTAAATAAAAAGCTTAGATCATCATTCCTTAACAAATAGGAAAACAATTTTATACCGTTTAAAAGCGAGCAGGCAATTGTTCGCTTTTTTTTATGGGTAGGTACATAGCAAGCTGTTTTTCTTATGAAGTAAGTTTTCCATATATTTATCAACCAAATGCATAAGCAACCTATACAGAACCTATGATTGATTTAAACACTGACTATAATTTAGACTCCCACCAACTAATTGAGGTATTAGATGAAGTTCCTTTATGGTCGGCACCTTTTGGTATTCGATTGTTGGAGTCGGTTTTCTATAAAAAAAATATCACTGGGTTGGATATTGGATTCGGATGTGGATTTCCGCTAACCGAATTGGCACTCCGCTTTGGTAAAACATGTAAAATTTATGGGATTGACCCCTGGGAAGCAGCAACAAAAAGAGTAAGAAAAAAGCTCGAAATATATGGTATAAAAAATGTCGAAATCATACAGGGCAAGGCAGAAGAAATTCCTCTGGAAACAAACTCGGTTGACTTAATTACCAGCAACAATGGCATTAACAATGTAGCCGATTTGGATAAAGCAATCAGTGAATGCAGCCGAGTATTAAAATCAGGTGGACAGTTTGTGCAAACCATAAACCTGAATACAACCATGTACCAATTCTATGACCACCTGGAGGAAGTGCTCAGAGAAAATAAACTTGATGTGCACACCGATAAAATAAAAGAACAAATACATGGCAAACGCAGACCTCTGCATGAATTTACGGATGTACTCAAAAACCATTCTTTTATGGAGGAGAATGTAAGTCACGATATATTTGATTACCGCTTTGTTGATGGCACAGCACTTTTTCAGCATTATTTCATGCGACTTGCCTTTTTAGATGGCTGGAAAAGTATTATCCCTGAAAAAATGCAGCAACATGTGTTTAATTGTATGGAAGACAAGCTTAACAGAAAAGCTGAGAAAGATGGATTTATTAAATTAACAATACCTTTCGTTGTAATTAATTGTATTAGAAAATAATATGCAATACCGCTATTAGATCATCAAAAATAAATTTTAACTCATCGTTGCTAATGAAAAGGATCATACTGCTATTTTCAATAAGTATCTTATTCGCTGCCTGCCATAAAAGTTCAACCGAAAATGGCTTGTACCTGGCCAGTGTTGCTTCGGAGGAAATGATGGAAATGACCCCACCAGCAAGCCGGCCTGTGGCAACTCCTGCGAAAAAGATAGAGAATAAAGAGGTAGATAAAAAGAAGATTATAAAAGACGGTCGCATGGGCATTTCTGTAGACAATATCGAAAATGCCAAAAGCAATGTTGATACACTTTTAAAAACCCTGGATGGATATTACGCCCGAGAAAATTTCTCCAGCTCAGATTACGAATCTTCTTTCTATCTGAAAATCAGGATTCCTGCAACCAATTTTGAACCATTTATTTCAGGTATCGAAAAAGGAGAAAACAAGGTCATTTACAAAGAAATACAAGCACGCGATGTAACCGATGAATTTATCGATTTAGAAACAAGGCTTGCAAATAAAAGAAATTACCTTTCTCAATATAATCGACTGTTAAATCGAGCGAGCACTATCAAAGAAATACTTGAAATTCAGGAAAAAATACGGCCCTTAGAGGAAGAAATCGAAAGTACCGTGGGGCGCTTAAACTATTTGAACGATCAGGTTGCTTACAGCTCACTTGATTTAACTATTACAAAGGAAAAAGAGTTTACATACAATCCTAAAAAACGCGATAAATTCCTCGAGCGCTTGAAGCAATCTTTGTCAAGAGGATGGTTTGCATTTATTGACTTTGTACTTTTTATTCTTAAACTCTGGCCTTTTGCTATCATAGCAATAGCTGTTGTTTGGACATGGAAAAGGTTCAGGAAAAAAGCTAAAAAATAAACTTATAAAATAAAATCAGCGAGGATTTATGATCCTCGCTGAAAAAAACCGAATTATTCAACAGCAACCAATAAAATCAATGTTTTAGCTCCCGGAATAGGGACCCTTTTCCCTTCCAGAGTATCTGCCTTGCCTACCCTGCCGCAACTTTCGTGATGCATGAACATCGAACATTGCCCGTTGCTCTTCCGTTAGCAACTTTCGAACATCCTGCCTGTGTTTACTGCCCTCCTTCATCAATTTTGTTTTCAGCACCATTACCTCATCAATTTTAGAATTGATGCTTTTTTGATCTGCCTTTTCGGAAATTTCCAGTGCTCTAAGTTCTGCTGTAAGTACCTCTATTTCGGCCCTCATAGCAATCATACTCTTAAAGTGCTGGGTGCGCAACTTGTCAATTTCAATATGTTGTGCTTCATCCAGATCTGGCACTATTCTTTCAAGCATTAAATGCGGCCCTCTATCTTCACGATAATTATGCTGCTGTTGTGCCGCTGCAGGCATAGCTATTCCAATAAGAAGCAGCAGTACTGCCCCCATTACATTCATTTTTTTCATTTTACGCTGTTTTAAAAGTTAATCTTTATTTCTGTGTCTTTGATTTTTGAAGCCATCGCCACGGTACCTGGCGTGGTTTTTATCTTTGCGCATAAGATGTTTATGCATTTGCAAACGTCCGAGGCTATCGAGCCTAAGCGCCTGCTCTGCATTGCAAACCGAACGGATATTTCGGTAATGCATGTATTCCTGTTTTATTTTTTTTGCTTCAAGCATTCCAATTTTTTGCGCCAAAGTACTCAAGAGAACGGTATCTGGATTTTCCGTGGAGAGCACTTCAAAAAACTGTTTCCTTACAAGCTGCATTTGATCAAAATTTGCTTTCCGGTTTTTTCTGAATTCTTCACTGAATGTTTTCACTTCCGTGCGCTGCGCATCATTCAATCCGAGTTTGTACGCCAAATGTTCTTCAAATCCAGACCGATGCCTGTGCTTCAATG
>DNTK01000303.1 GCA_003508755.1 Bacteroidales bacterium
ACAATATCATATTGCTTCATATTTGGGAATAACTCCTACGCAACTGAGTAGAATTCGTAGCAAAAAATAATCCTGAGACACATTTCTTTACATATGTAAATGCATTTAAGTTAGAATGCACCAATCTTTGTATCGTGTAATAAATTTAAAATAATGATTATGCGATTACAAGGTAACAAAATAGTAATAACAGGCGCTACCTCAGGGATTGGGGAGGCTTTAGCAAAAAAATTTGTTGAATTAGACAATCAGGTAATAGCTATTGGCAGAAACTCTGAAAAGCTTAAAAGTCTAAATGTCCATGATAACCGAATTATTCCATTTTGCTGCGATATTGCAAAATTTGAGGATTTAGATAGACTTGCTATATTTATTGAAAACGAGCATTCAGACACAAATATTCTGATTAATAATGCCGGAATTCAATTCAATTATCATTTTGCTGAAGAGCATCATCTCCTGAGTAAAATTGAACAAGAAATTAATACAAATTTTATTGCTCCTCTCAAGTTGATTTCAATTCTGCTACCTACTTTAAAAGTTAATGACAATGCAGCTATAGTAAATGTTACTTCCGGTTTGGGATTGGTTCCCAAAAAGCAAGCTCCGGTTTATTGTGGAACAAAAGCAGGACTGCATATTTTTACCAAATCACTGCGCTATCAGCTTCAACATATTAAGGTTTTCGAGTTAATTTCCCCTCTTGTAGATACTCCAATGACAGCCGGCAGAGGTAAAGGGAAAATAAGTCCTGAGAAGTTAGTAAAAGAATTTATTTCAGCTTTTAAGAAGGACAAATTTGAAGTGAATATAGGAAAAGTGAAATTACTGAAATTAATTAACCGGATAAGTCCAACATTGGCTGAAAGTATAATGAAGAATATAGCTGAAAAATGAAAGGTTTAATAAAAATTGCAATCATTTTTGCTCTTGTATTTGCATCTACATTTTTTGTTGCAAGGTTGACGGGTATTTTCAGTATTGATAAAATAAGAATTTGGTTTGATTGGGCGCAGGAAATTGATCCGCTATTAATTTTTACTCTAGTTACATTATTGCTATTCAGTGATCTTTTTATTGCAGTTCCAACATTAACTATAACCATTTTAGCCGGTTACTTTCTTGGATTCCCCTATGGCAGCCTTAGTGCTATTCTGGGAATGTTCATGGCGGGTATATCGGGTTATTTATTAACACGCCGATTTGGTGATAAAATATTAAATAAAGTGATTAAAAATGAAGAAAAAAGAAAAGATGCAATTGAATCCTTTCACAAATATGGTTTTTTAATGATTCTTATGAGCAGAGCATCTCCGATATTGCCAGAAGTTTCAGCCTGTATGGCAGGCATAACCAGAATGCCATTCCGTAAATTCTTGCTAGCCTGGACAATTAATACAGTTCCTTTTGCTTTAATAGCTTCCTATTCAGGATCTATTAGCAGTATAAGTAATCCAAGACCTGCTATATATGCAGCTATTTCGATTTATGCGGTTTTATGGATTGGTTGGTGGATTTTGAAAAAGTATAAAAGTAAAGTTTAATTTTTAAAAGTTAATACAATGAAAAAAGCAATAGTTATCGCTGTGTTGATAATCACAGCAGTTTTATCAAGTAATGCACAAACCAAAAAAGTTTTATTTGTCATGAGTGCAGAAGATACCCTTTTACTTAATAAAGGAACAAAAGAAAGACAAACAGGTGTTTTCCTAAACGAATTTTATTTGGCTTATAAAGCAATTAAAACAGAGGGTTTTGTTGTTGATTTTGCAACTCCGGGAGGAATAAAAGCAACCGTTGATTTAGAAAGCCTTGATGACGATTATTGGATTGAAAAACCAGAACTCAAGAACGAAGCTCTTGAATTTTGGAACAAAGATGAAAAATTTGCTAATCCGATGACTTTAGAAAAGGCTGTTGAAAGCTTTGATGATTATATTGGTGTGGTGATACCTGGCGGTCAAGGCTTAATGGTAGATTTAATAGATGATTTGAATATTCCAGTATTGTTAAAAAACTTTGCAGAGAATCAAAAGGCTGTTGGATTGATTTGTCATGCTCCCGCATTAATCACAACAATTCCAGATGAGGAAAATCCTTTTATTGGTTATTCAGTAAATTCGGTTTCGCCGCTTGAAGAGATTTATATAGAAAAATTGATAATGAAAGGTAAACCAAAAAACCGAATGATAGCCAAACAACTTAAAAGACTGGGCTTAAAATATGAAAGAGGTGGTCCTGGTAAAAATTTTGCAACGAGAGACAGAAATCTTGTAACAAGTCAAAATCCCTTTTCCGGAGAAGCTTTCAATGAATTATTTCTTGAATTATTGACTGAATATTAATAAACGCCACACAACAATGTGTATAGTTAATAAGGGTTTCAGAGGTTTTCGAGCGTTATCACCCGCATTAATTTTGGGTGGTAAATTGATAGGTTTGAAATCCGCAATCCCTTACTAACCATACACTAACCGTTAGGTGCAAGCCATGCGGACATTGAGAATTCAATAATCTAGTG
>DNTK01000152.1 GCA_003508755.1 Bacteroidales bacterium
CCGCCAGGTAATTACCGTTTGTACCAGCGCATCGGTTTTACCCCCAGGCGGAATTGAAACGGCATAGTCGACCAGTTTAGGCATTTCTTTATCCAAAGGCGCATAAATCTTTTTAAGAGCTTTTACAAAAGCATCGTATTGTCCATCGCCTACGGCTGTTTCTTCATAGACATTTTCACCTATCTGGATTTTTAAAGTAGCAACGGGTCTTAGATTATTGGCTGTGGAAAGTGAGTAGTTTAATATTTTAATATTTTGCTGGATCGACTTGCTACGTATCACGTCGGAAATTATATATGGAAGGTCTTCCTGTGTAACGGTCTCTTTTTTATCACCCAGTTCAATTATTCTTTGTGTAACCCTTTTCATGGATTCCGGATCAAGTTCGATGCCCAGGGCCTCTAGGTTTTTTGCAATGTTGGCTTTTCCTGATGTTTTCCCGAGGGCATAGCTTCTTTTGCGTCCAAAACGTTCTGGCAGCAGATCGTTGAAATACAGGTTTTTCTTTTTGTCGCCATCGGCATGTATTCCGGCAGTTTGTGTAAATACATTATCGCCAATGAGGGGTTTGTTTGGTGGAATGCGAATTCCTGAGTAGGTTTCAACCATTTTACTCACCATATTAACTTTCGATTCGTCCACATTCATTTCGAATTTAAAATGATCTTTTACTACACCAATTACACTCGATAGCGGTACATTACCGGCCCGTTCACCCAATCCGTTTACAGTGGTATGCAGGCAATTGATACCAGCTTTAATGGCTGAAAAAATATTGGCTGTGGCTAAATCGTAATCGTTGTGCGCATGAAAATCAAAGTTTAAATTTGGATACCGATCCTTCATCATCTTACAAAAGGTATATGCTTCTTCGGGTCCTAAAACACCCAAGGTATCTGGCAGCATAAAACGATCGATATTTTCTGTTTGCAAGGCATCAACCATTTTAAATACATACTCGGGCGAATTGCGCATACCATTTGACCAGTCTTCGAGGTAAATATTTACCCGAACGCCTTTTTCAGTAGCAAAAGCAACTTCCTGTTTAATATCATCGATGTGCTGCTCGGGTGTTTTCTTGAGTTGATGGGTAACATGATTCAATGAGCCTTTTGTGAGCAGATTAATGACTTTGCAACCTGCATCCGATATCCAGTTTATTGAAGCATGGTTATCGACAAACCCAAGTACCTCAATTTTATCGAGGTCATGATGCTTGTCGGCCCAGGCAGCTATTTTTCTCACGGCTTCGTGCTCACCTTCCGAAACACGGGCAGAAGCAATTTCAAGTCTGTCTACTTTTACATCCTCTAAAAGTAGCTTGGCCATACTTAATTTCTCATCAAAGGTGAACGAAACTCCCGAAGTTTGTTCGCCATCACGAAGGGTGGTATCCATTACTGATATCTTCATAGCTCCTCCTACCTAATATTTTTTGGAATGGTTTTTAAATAAACTGCTCCTTGTCCCTTTCTTCAATAGTTAATAAGCACTTCGGAGCAGTTTATAGTTGTTATAAGTTTATCTCTCGATTTTGTTCGTAAGCTTCAATTTTATCCTTATTTCTAAGCAGGTAGTCGATATCGTCGTATCCGTTTAACAGACATTCTTTTTTATAAGGATTTATTTCAAAGTTTTCAGATTCACCGGTTGCAACTAAAGTAATGGTTTGTTTCTCTAGATTTACCTCCACCTTGGCTTTGGCATCGTTTTTTATCGCATCAAATATTTTCTGCAAAAATTCAGCAGAAACCTGAACGGGCAAGACACCATTATTTAATGCGTTGTTCTTGAAGATATCTGCAAAGAAACTAGAGACAACTACTCTGAAACCATAATCTTCAATTGCCCATGCAGCATGCTCACGACTTGAACCACTTCCGAAGTTTTTACCGGCAACCAGCACTGAGCCCGAGTAGGTGGGGTTATTAAGCACAAAGTCGGTAACGGGCTGATTTTGTTTATCGTATCTCCAGTCGCGAAAAAGATTCTTACCAAAACCATCACGCGTAGTAGCTTTTAAAAACCTTGCAGGAATAATCTGATCTGTATCTACGTTTTCTACCGGCAAAGGTACGCACGATGTTTTTATTGTAGTGAATTTTTGAATTGACATATCGTATAATTTATAGCGTTCAACATTTATAATAGGGTTCTGGGATCAGTAATTTTACCAGTTAATGCAGCAGCAGCAGCAGTCAACGGACTCGCAAGCAGCGTGCGGGATCCAGGTCCTTGTCTTCCCTCAAAATTTCTGTTTGATGTGGCAACCGAATAAAGTCCCTCAGGTATTTTATCATCGTTCATGGCCAGGCAGGCAGAACAGCCCGGTTGGCGAAGCTCGAAACCAGCTTTGGTAAGAACTTTATCGATACCCTCTTCGATAGCCTGCTTTTCAACTTGTTTTGATCCAGGTACAATCCATGCAACCACATTGTCGGCTTTTTGCTTACCTTTTACAAAATTGGCAAACGCCCGCAGATCTTCAATTCGGCCATTGGTGCAGCTGCCTACAAAAACATAATCGATCGCTTTTCCAAGCATGGCCGAACCGGCTTCGAAGTTCATATATTTTAAGGATTTTTCGAATGTAACCCGGGTAGCGGGTTCAACGGACTCCAGGGTGGGTATAGAGCCAGAAATACCAACACCCATTCCGGGATTAGTACCGTAGGTAATCATGGGTTCTATATCGGCTGCATCGTAATTCAGTTCCATATCAAAAACGGCATCTTCGTCGGTTTTTAATGTTTTCCAATAGGCCAATAGCTTATCCCACTCTTTGCCTTTTGGAGCAAACTCCCGTCCTTTGATGTATTCAAAAGTTACTTCGTCAGGTGCAATAAGACCGCCGCGTGCACCCATTTCAATGCTCATGTTACAAACTGTCATGCGTCCTTCCATGCTCAGGTTGGTAAATGCCGAGCCTGTATATTCAATGAAATAACCGGTTCCGCCACTGGCAGATATTTTTGAAATAATGTAGAGTATAATATCTTTTGCAGTGACTCCCTTTCCTAATTCACCATCAACATTTATTTTCATACGTTTAGGTTTGGGTTGAAGAATGCACTGTGTCGAAAGAACCATTTCAACTTCACTGGTTCCAATGCCAAAGGCTACACTGCCGAAAGCACCATGGGTGGCGGTATGCGAATCGCCACAGACAATGGTCATGCCGGGCAAGGTAAGTCCAAGTTCAGGACCAACTACATGCACTACTCCCTGGTATGGATGATTAAGTCCGTAGTGACGAACGCCATGTTTTTCGGTATTTTTGGCCAGCGTTTCTACCTGTGTTTTTGAGAGCACGTCTTTAATGGGCAGATGTTGATCGATGGTTGGAACGTTATGATCGGGGGTTGCAACTGTTTTTTCAGGGCGGAACACGCTTATTCCTCGGGCGTCAAGTCCAGCAAATGCTTGTGGGCTTGTAACTTCATGAATTAGATGCCTGTCGATGTACAGTACACTTGGTCCACCTTCAATCTCTGATACCACATGGGCATCCCATACTTTATCGAATAATGTTTTTCCCATATCTAAAAATTAGATGATAGATTATTAGATTTTAGATTATTAGACGAAATTTCTTATAGTCCAATATCTAACCGTCTAATATCTGGTTATTATACTATTTTATTTATTGCATCAATAAAGGCTTCAACAGAAGCTGTAATAATATCGGTGTTGCCTGAAAATCCGTAATAGATTTTTCCCTTACACTCGATTTGTACATGCACTTTTCCAAGGTCGTCGCTTCCACGGGTAATGGCTTGCACGACATATTCTTCAAGCTTTATTTTGTGCATAATTAGCTTTTTCACAGCCTTAAAAGCAGCATCTACAGGACCGTTGCCAGATTCAGTTGAAGTGAATTCTTCCCCTTTTAAATCAAGCGTAACAGTGGCCATGGGAATGGCAGATTGTCCGCATAGCACCTGCAGGTGCTTCAGCTCAATGGCACGTTCTTCACCAATGTGTTTGCTGCCTACAAGTATTTTAAGATCCTCATCGTTTACACCCTTCTTTTTATCAGCTAAGTCAAGGAACTCTTCATATAATTTATTTAATTCATCTGTATCGAACTCATATCCGAGTAATTGCAATCGATGCTTTAGAGCAGCCCTTCCGCTTCGTGCGGTAAGGTCAATACTTGATTCACTTATTCCCACTTCCACAGGATCAATAATCTCGTAATTTTCACGGTGTTTTAAAACACCATCCTGGTGAATACCTGAAGAATGTGCAAAGGCATTTTTACCTACAATCGCCTTATTTGGCTGAACCGGCATATTCATCAGTGAAGACACCAGTCGACTGGTTTTAAAAATTTTCTTGGAATTTATTTCAGTGTCAATTCCAAGATGCTTGCGACTGCGAAGTGTCATCACTACCTCTTCAAGTGAAGTGTTTCCGGCTCGTTCACCAATACCATTAATGGTCACTTCAACCTGGCGTGCTCCATTCAAAACACCTGCAATGGTGTTGGCTGTTGCCATTCCCAAATCGTTGTGGCAGTGGGTCGATAAGATGGCTTTATCGACATTTGAAACATGATCCACCAGGTATTTAATTTTTTCACCAAATTCATGGGGCATGCAGTAGCCGGTTGTGTCCGGTATATTTATTACTGTGGCACCGGCTTTTATTACCGCTTCCACAACACGCGCGAGGTAAGCATTGTCTGAACGTCCGGCATCCTCAGCATAAAATTCAACATCTTCAACAAACTTTTTGGCAAACTTTACAGCAGCAACCGCGCGTTCGACAATTTCGTCTTCGTTGGAGTTTAATTTATATTTAATGTGGTAGGGAGAGGTTCCTATTCCGGTATGTATGCGGCCTTTCTTGGCGTATTTTAGTGCATCGGCGGCCACTTCAATATCTTTTTCGACTGCACGGGTAAGGGCGCAAATAGTAGGGTTTTTTACGGCTTTTGATATTTCAACGACTGACTTAAAATCTCCCGGACTTGATATTGGGAAACCTGCTTCGATGATATCAACACCCAGCTCTTCCAATGCTTTGGCAACTTCAATTTTTTCAACAGTGTTTAACTGACAGCCTGGAACCTGCTCGCCATCGCGAAGTGTTGTGTCAAAAATGTATAGTTTTTCACTCATTGTATTCTGTTTTAATTGATTCTGAAATTGTTTTATCTGATAGTAACAATTAAAAACCACTTGGGTTTTAAAACACTTTTTCTTCCCCTATGCGGGGCAGCAACGTGTCGAGCATGATGATGATATTTTTTGTTCCCATACATTTAATTTCTCTATAAAAGCAAGAGGGCCAAACTCTTTGAGAATGGCCCCGGTATATTATATTAATTTACATACATACCATTCTCAGCCAGGTAAGATAATAATACCTAAGAGGAGAATAATAGATAGTATGCTGGTAAATCGAATCATATCAATCGTATTGTGCCTGCAAATTTACTGATAAATATCAGATTTCAAAGTTAATTCTGAATAAAAATTCCTTTAAAATGGTTTTAAATAAGCTTTAATTGTTCTAATCCTCATAAAATCAGATAAATATACATTGGTTAAGCTGATTTGTATTCCACACAGGCCGATGCGATAGCATTGCCTATATGAGTTGGAACTTCACGAGATTAGGGACTGATTAACTCCTATTTTTTCAGATTTAAACCAAAACTTCGGCTTTTATTTTTTCTTTAGCTGCCGGAATCTCTTCGATTCGGTAAGATTTTGTTTCAGGAATTAATTCAAACAACTCCTGAACTTCTTCATCGATATTGGCAAACACAAAAGTTGTGCTATGCCGCCTGGCAATATCTACCAATTCGTCGATGATCGAAAACGAGGCGCTGTCGATGAACTTAACTCCCTTTAGGTCGAAGATGATTTTGGTACATGGATTTTTTAGTACCTGGAGAACAAGAGTACGAAGTTTTTCAATGTTCTGGAAACTTATCCTTCTTACATTAATGGTGTTTATAACCATTAAATTGTTCCAATACCCTGCTGAAAACATGCTGCAATAGTTTGTAATATTCAGCAGTTGAAAATACAAACTATACCATACCGGAGTTATTAAACAGGTATTAACTTATTAACAATTAAAAATTAAGTGCCAACGAACGATTCCTTGTTAATATGACTTTGCCATCACGGGGGCGTTATTTTTCTATTAATTTAAATCCTTTTCCGTGGATATTCAGTATTTCAATTCTTGGGTCCAATTTCAGATATTTGCGCAATTTTGCAATGTATACATCCATGCTTCGTGCATTAAAATAATTATCATCAATCCATATGGTTTTCAAGGCAAAGTTGCGTTCTAATACCATGTTTTTGTTAATACAAAGCAATTTCAATAGTTCTGATTCTTTTGTGGTAAGCTTTTGTTCGTGATCTTCCAGGGTTAATAGTTGCTTGTCGGCATTAAAGGTAAACTCCCCAACGCTAAATTCGGTTTGGTTTGATGCCTGATGATGCGTCCGACGCAAAATGGCCTCTATTCTGTAAATAAGCTCTTCCATGCTGAAAGGCTTCGTAATATAATCATCTGCACCAACTTCGAACCCTTTCAGAATGTCTTCTTTTTGCGATTTCGCTGTTAAAAATAAAATTGGCATGGAGGAGTTAAGCATTCTTACTTCTTTGGCCAGTGTTATGCCATCTTTTATTGGCATCATCACATCAAAAATACAGAAGTCATAATGGTTTTTCACAAAGTTCTTGTAAGCGATGTCTCCATTGGTATACCAATCGGTTTTGTATCCTTTTGCAATAAGGTATTCTTTCAGAAGCGAACCTAAGTTTTCGTCATCTTCGGCTAATAATACATTAATTTCTTGCATAGCTATTCTGAGTTTTTAGAGGCAGTCTAAAGCTAAAAGTAGTTCCATTGCCAGGTTCACTTTCTACTTCGATACTTCCTTTGTGTATTTCAATTATTTTTTTTACATAGTTAAGCCCCAATCCAAATCCTTTTACATTATGCACGTTACCTGTTGGCACGCGGTAAAACCTTTCAAATACTCTTTTCTGATTATTACGGCTGATCCCTATTCCATTATCTTTAACACTAACCTGAACATAATCATCAATGTTTCTGGTTTCTATAAATATTTCAGGATTTTCGGGGGTATATTTTATTGCATTGTCAATAAGGTTCGAAATGACATTTGTAAGATGCACAGGATCGGCCTTTACCATAAATTTTTCTGCATGCAGAGATGGTATCAAAAGCCCTCCGCTATTTTCAATCTGTATAAGGAAATTCCCGGTAACATTTTCAATTAGTTCATGAA
>DNTK01000054.1 GCA_003508755.1 Bacteroidales bacterium
CTCTCTTTTAAAGTTTTAGTCCCAAAGACAACTTTTAACTGGTGTCCAAGTCTTTTTAGTTCATTATTTAGCTCATTAAATAATGGTAATCTATAAGGATTAGGAATATTTGTTACAATCAACACCTTCATTTTATTTCATCCATTTGTTAAACCAATTTATCAATAAGTAAATTGTCCAAATATTATTTGTGTAGTTTTTATTTCCGTTCTGCAACTCTTTAACTTGTCGCCTAACTTCATTTGAGTTAAAAATATTAAAATCTTGCTCGAAATTACTTATGTTATCCAAGATAAAATCCGTTATCAGTAAACCACCCCACTCTCTTATTGGAACACAAAAACCCTGCTTTTTCCGATAAAGAATTTCATCTGATAAGTACTTTTCTGCTGCTTTCTTTAATATATATTTTGCTTCTCCATTTCTTATTTTATAGTTCGAAGGAATGGAAAAAGAATAATCTACCAATTGTTTACTGAGAAATGGCGATCTGGTTTCAACGGAATGTGCCATAGCTAATCTATCCGATCTAAATAGATAGCGGTTTATATCTTCTAATCTATAACCCATATAACACATCCAATCTATATGATCAAGATTCCTATCATTTGTTTTTGAAGCCGAAAAGCTATCCAAATATTTTTGAACTATTGAATAAGAATTTAAATCCTTTGTTGCCTGATAATAGCCGGGTGATAATAGATTCTGTTTAGTGCTCTCTTTAAACCCATTTGCTCCAATCCACATAAATTCCTGATCATTTTCAGCTCTATAAAGTAGCTCATAAATAGGATTACTCTTGCTTATCAGACCATATAGTTGGGTAAGACTTTTTCGCATTACAATTGGAAAATTCTTCCAGATATTGTAAAATAAATAAAGTTTATCATATTTTTTAAAATTTGAGTACCCCGCAAATAACTCATCCGCACCGTCGCCAGTTATGATTACTTTAGTATCATTCTGCTTAGCTAGTTCTGAAATAAAATATATTGGTATAGAGGTAGTATCAGATAATGGCTCATCAAATATTTCAACAATTTTTGGCAAAAGTTCTGTTAAGTCTTTGGGTTTTACAATACGCTCAAAATGAGTAGTGTTATAATTCTTACTTATTCTACGTGCGTATTCTAGTTCATTATAGCCTGGTTGCTCCTCAAAACCAATAGAGTAAGTCTTAATTTCTTCATTTGTATTCTCTCGCATAATGGCAACCATTAAGCTTGAATCAACCCCACCACTTAAAAATGCTCCTACAGGCACATCACTTACCATTCGATATTGTACAGCATTCTCAATCCTGCTTATCAAATCATGAGATAATTCCTTTTCACTAGTAATATTCAGTTTGCTAAGTCGTAGCTCCTTAAATGGTTTATATTCCTTAATTCCACTGCTATTAATGATCATATAATGCCCTGGATTAAACTTGCTAATCCCCTTAAACATTGTATATGGCTCAGGTAAAGAGCTAAATGTTAAGAAATGATAAAGTGCTTCATTGTCAAGTTCTCTCATAATCCATGGCAATTTTAGCAAAGCTTTTATTTCCGATGAGAAAGCGAACTTTCCATTAAGATTGGCATAATAAAGTGGTTTCTTACCAGAATAATCTCTAGATAATATTAGTTCCTTCTTTACATTATCCCATAACCCAAATGCAAACATCCCGTCAAGATACTCTATACTCTCAACACCATACTTCCTATACATTTTAAGTATCACTTCGGTATCGGATGATGAATTAAATCGTTCAGAAGCTAAATATTGATTCTTTATTTCTCTGTAGTTAAAAATCTCTCCATTAAAGCTAATAGAACTACCAGTCGATGGATCAACCATGGGCTGATGACCTGAATCAGTTAAATCAATGATGCTTAATCTGGTTTGTCCAAAACCGACGCCAAAATCATTTTCCATCCAGAGACCATTGTCATCCGGGCCTCTGTGAGTAAGGGTGTCGTTCATCAGCCTAAGTTGTCCCCTTATCTCGTCCTCATTAAAATCACTTCTATTTATATAATAAAGCCCACTAATCCCGCACATTTTCTAATAGTCTTTCATAAACATTTAAATACTTCTTTTCCATATTTTGAGTCGAATACATCTTAGCTACTTCTTTTCTAATCGTTTCCTTTTTTAAATCCTCCTTTTTGTTTAAACTGTAATAGTATTCCAACCTTTTAACTAATCCTTTTTCAGAATCAACAACATCATATTGATTAACCTGCTTAATTATTTCTGGTAATCCACCACCATCATTAAAAACGATTGTTGGTTTTCCAATAGCTAAAGTTTCTATTGCAACTAATCCAAAAGCCTCATTCTGTGAAGGAAAAACACAAACATCCATCATTTTCTGGTAATCATGGACATTCCTTTTAAAACCCGTAAAAATCGCATGATCCTCAAGAGATAATTTAACAACCTTTTTCCGAAACTCAGAAAGTAACTTACCGTCTCCCACCAATAATAATACTGCATTCTTGTGTTCCTTCTGAAAAATTGCAAATGCAGTTATTAATCTATCAATTCTCTTAACTTCTACAATGCGACTTGAAGTTCCGATAACAAATCTATCACCAATTTGCAGTTTATAATTCTGTGCTTCTTGTGGATCTGAAAAAAAATTGGAGCCCGCACCATTCTCAATTACAAATGGTTCCTTTTTAATATTATATCTTTTTATTAAAACACTTTTCGTGAAAGAAGAGTTACAAACTATTGCTTTTGTAAAATACTTCAAAGCATATCTTTTAACTAAATGATTTAATTTTTCAAAAAAAGTCAGCCGCCGGTTAAACCCAAAATTCCCATGCTCAGTATATATGATTTTTTTCCTTGTTGTTAATGCTATCAAGAAAATTATTGGATTAAAATCATGAAAGTGGACTATCTGATATTTCTTAAACTGATTCCTGATTTTTTTAAGTTTCTTGAAAGAAAAACTTCTTCCACCCTTGAATCCTGCAGTAGTATATTTGATTTTGGCGTTATCAAATTCCTGAAAATAATTTCCCTTTGATGATATAAATAAAATAGAAGAATTAACCTCTGAGTTTTTATATTGTTCAATACATAAATCTAATACCATCCGCTGGATTCCACCATACTGTGCAGACCAAAGTACATGTATAACATTAATCATTATTGCAGATTATTTAAGAATGTAGTTTTGAGTACCAAAGCATTTCGAGGGAAAATACTCTATTAGCTAGAATTGATATTGTCAGAGTTTCACAATAATCATTAAAGCTATTGATATACCTTTATGCTAATCTCTGTTTTTTAAAAATTTTATTGGACAACCTCCGTACACTGAGTAAGATTTAATATTAGAATTCCCCAATACTAATGAGCTAGCACCGATTACCACGCCATCAGGTATTTCGGAACCACTTAGGATTAAAGTTCCTGCACCTATCCACACATCATTCCCAATTTTAACTGGCTTAGATGAATGTGGTTGTGAAAGAATTGATTTACTGCTTGATATTTGATGGTTTGCATCTCTGATACTAACATTCTCTGCAATCAATACTTGTTCCCCGATTTCAATCAGTTCATTTGCACATAATACAATGTTACTGGTAAGATTGGTTTTGTTTCCAATAATAATTTTACCCCTTTCAGTAGTTTCAAAAAAAATAGAGTATCCTATAGTTACGTTGTTACCAATTCTTATATTCCTTTTCGGTATCGTCCTAAATTTAGGAAATTTGTGAACTCGCAAATGTTTACCGACTTTACAACCATGTGTAAGTAAATATAATTTCAGAATTAGCCCTTTAAACTTGATGAAGTTGTTTCGAAATAGTTTCTCTATATAAACTAAAAGATTTACCATTTACGGAAAGTATAGATTAAATATTTTATTCTTGATTTTATATATTTATACATGTAAGCCCTTCTTAGAGCTATAGTACTCTGTAATCGAGCGGTATTTTTCTTACTTGCTTCTTTGAATTTTTTATACGCCTTTATATATGCATTTTTATAACCCCTTTGCGCCCAATTTTTAGCAATTTCACGCAAGATTTCGGGGTACTCTTCTCCTGCCTGTTCATAATCGATCTTTGTCATTTTGTATAAAGCATCAACTAAAAACAGGTTCGACTCATAGTTATGGTATTTAGCCCGCTTGTGGGTCATTTGCCCACTGTGTTGTCTGAGCTGTACAAGTTTTTCGGTTTCATGAATGAACTTGTAGCTGCCGGCCATATTAAAAAAGGCTTCGACATCCGAAGTATGAGGCCGCAGGGTATTAAACAAACCCACCTCATTAAAGACACTTTTAGGAATTAGCGCTGTACACCCATTGATAGGAGCTGATAGCATTAATTGCAATCTAAATCTGTCTGAGTTAGTATCTTTTGTTACTCCTTCCCCAATTTTAACCGACTCGTTATTAATAATATCATAATCGGAGTAAAGAATAATGTTTGATTCGGTATAATTAGACAATTCCTTAATTTGATGTTCAAGTTTTTGAGGATAATAAACATCATCATGACTCAACCACGAAAAGTATTCCCCCTTCATTTGTTCAATGC
>DNTK01000297.1 GCA_003508755.1 Bacteroidales bacterium
ACGCCAATTTCCTCAATGATTGCATCCTGTATTTGGTACCCTTCTTCTATACTTATTGGACGTAGTTCATCGGGTAAGGATATCAACTTATTTTCAAGGCGAGCCTTTATCAATAGATCGGCCGCTTTTTTTATACTGTCTTGAGTTTTCATTGATTGTATTTTTCTGGCTTGACCCTTAGGAAAGTGTGAGGGAAACACATAGTCTGGAAAATAATATTCATAGCTTCTCAAATTTCATGAAAAGCCACCACTAAAACAATACCACTAAAGTTGTATTTTAAGAAAATTTTAAGAAAAACCAGAATGTAATAACTTTCAATTCTAGCACTTTAGAACTTAGAACTTAGGGCTTAGGACTCTGGGCTTGGGGCTTGGGACTTTAATAAGTTGAACTTTTTAGCTTTAATCACCGCCCCAATTCTGTTTTTAACCTTGAGCTTTTTGTAAACACTTGAGAGGTGTTTTTTAACGGTTTCTACAGAAATAAAAAGTGTATTAGCGATGTCGTTATTTTTAAATCCCTTTGCGACGAGCTCTAAAATTTGTAATTCGCGTTTAGAGATAAGGATTTCTATTTTATGTACTATAGATTCTACTATAATATCTTGAGTACTTTCAGTACTATGAAAATTTTGTGGATAAACGCTTGAGTCCTTACTAGCGGTTTTATTTTGTTCTGAAATTTCAAATAAGGACAAAACGCGTCGCAAATATGACGATGAAACAGCCTTTTGAGCCATATTTACTAAAACCTCAAGTACGTGATAAGAAAATTCTTTATATACCAAGAGATCTCCTGTTGCTTCTGAAATACTTAGGGCTTCACTCATATAGTTTGTAGCATCGTTAGTCTTACCTTGCATATGAGAAGCAATAGCGTTTAGTATATTCAACTGTAATAAAAGATTTGAATGTTGCTGGGCTCTACCAAATTTCCATAAACTTTTAGAAGCCTTATAAAACGTTTCTAAATCATTAGTTTTATTGGTATATAACAATACCTTTAATTCGGTAATTTGTGTTAAATTGTAATACAGAAAAGGTGCATACAGGTGAAAACTGCTTTTCTTATAAAGTTGAAGTGCTTGCTCATAGTTACCCTCGCGCAAAGCTACTTCTGTTAGCATAACATTTCTAAATTGAGAGATGTTATCAGCATTTAAATCTTTACTAAATTCATCTAGTTGTTGAATGGACTCTTTAAGACCTTTATAGTTTTGATGTAGGCTACAATAAATTTTGATGCCTAGGATATTGGCATACCAGTAGGGACGCATTCCATACCTATATTCATGAGCTTTCTTAAAATATTCTTCACACTTTAAACAATTCGCTGTCCTATAATTATACTCTAACTGGAAATAAAGTCCCATTCCCAAAGTTTCATAATGACCGTACCTTTCACTTATATCTATAATCTGAGAAACAAAGGGTATGCAATTTTTTAATTCACTATATAGCCTATATATTGCAACTTTGCAAAAAAGAATACGGACAATGCTATGAGTTTCTGACTTATGCAAAAAGTCTAATCTACTATTTAAAAAATTTAATGCTTCATCTTTTTTATTTAAAGCATTCAAGGCAAAGGCTTTGTATGCATAAGAAAACGTTTTAACTGATTTGGCATTATCCGACAATAAGGCTAGCGCTTGATTTACAGACCCTAAACTCTCCACGTATTTACCCGAATGGTATAATATAACGGCATTCCACAACTTGCATTCGCCCAACTGCTGATTGTTTAATTTCTCCTTTTTTATTGCCTCATCACATTGTTTTTTAATCTCTGGCAAAAGTTTTATTTTTCCTTGATTTTCTCTAATATGCGCATTTATTAAGAGTAGCTCTATATTACTTTTACGATCAGCTACAGGAAATAGGTTGTAAATTTCAGCTAATCTGTTATGTTGGTCTGTATTTAATAACTGATACCTGAAGCTCTGAAGGTGATATATAGCCATTTCTTTGTTACCTGAGGCAATCATTTTGCTCGTCCCTTCCTCATAGAGCTTATTGGCGATTAACCATTTTCCACCTGATATGAGACAATCAGAACGTAAATCTTCAAATAAATGGTTGCTAAAATACACTTCAAGAGCCTCCTGAAATTGATGATGAAATCGAAACCATTTATTAACAGTATCCAAACTAATAATAAAATTATTCTTGTTTTTAAGCGTTTGCGAAATTACAGTTGATGACAATCCTGATTCGAGATCATCCAAAACAGTAGAAATAAGATTTTTACAGAACCGGCTAAATAAGGAGCATACAAACAATACTTTTTGATTATCCTTAGATTGACGGCCGATAACTTCTTCGATAAAATAAGTGTTGAATTGTTGTTGGTTTAAAATCTGAAGCTTTTTTGCTAAAGGAGTTTTTAAGTCTTTATAAGAAATTAAAAGTTGATTAACGCCTAAGAACCATCCTTCTGTACTACGGTTTATAGCGTCTATTTGATATGCGTTTAAAGTTAAATTAAACGTTGACTTGGCATAAATCTTAAGTTCAGAAGTCGTTATGCTTAAATCACATACACCAACTTCATTGAGTAATTGGTTTATGCGGTACTTTTCAATATTAAATGTAGGATTCTGCCTGGTAAGAATAACAAGATGAATATTTTCAGGCGGAAATCTAAAATATATCTGAAATAGCTTAATTGTTTGTTGGTTTTTTAATACATGAAAATCATCTAGAACAACATAAATTTTTTCTTTTATAAGATTGATTTCAGACAAAAAGGTATTGAAAAGTAATTCTTCCCTTATGGGTGATTGCGAAGCCAGTAATTTTGAAGTGAGCTGGAAGGGATTTATTTCATTTTTAATAAATCCGTATGTAATATAACTAATTAATACCTTCAGATCATTCATTTCAGTATCACAGCTAATCCAAATTGCCTTTTTGTTTTCGACCCAATGGCTTACCAGAGTACTTTTTCCATAACCTGCACCTGCACAAATGATTGTTGCAATTCTATTGCTGTTTTTTTCTAAAAGTTCTTCTAAGCGATCCCTTTTAAAATACTCTTGAAAATAGGACGGAGGATTAAGTTTTGTTGTAAGAACCTGATTAGGTAACATAACATCAAAATTAAAAAAAAATATGGAACGGATTATTCAGCAATTAGTTCTTGAATACTTTAAAATAAATTTTCGTGAGTCACTTTGGTGATTTGAATCATTATTAAATTAAATCTAATCGACATTCTACGTTTTAGTCAACATGATTTGGGTTTGCTTCATTTACTTGTTTAAGTGATGTATTTGGGCATTTCCCAAGTTGCCACATTAGAAGACCTCCAGTTAAAAACATCCATATCGTATAAGCTACCGTTGGAATTGCCATTTCTATATTATTTAATATTGAAGTAGCAATTACAAACGCCAAAGCTCCGTTTTGAATACCACTCTCGATAGTTATTGAAATGGTATTCTCAATATTTAATTTAAGAAGTTTACTAACTAAATAACTTACGCCCATTGTAATAATATTTAATATCAGTGTAACAAAGCCCACTTCCATTAAAGCGTTACCAATCAAACTTAAATTGGAGATGATTACCGCTATGAAGACTAAAACAAAAATAAATATTGAAGCGAAATGCATTGGTTTTTTCATTCGCTTTGCAAAATGGGGTTTTAATCTAAGAATAAGCATTCCTGTTGAAATAGGAATTACAACAATTATCATGATTTGAACAATCGTATCTAATATGGGCAAGTTAATTATAAGGTCAGTTCCCTTACCAAAATATTCTATTGCAAAAGACAAAATAAAAGGTATTGTGATTATGCTTAAAACACTAGCAATAGCTGTTAATGTAACTGATAAGGCAATATTTCCTTTACATACCCGGGTTATTAGATTACTAACCACCCCACCAGGACAAGACGCTAAGATTATTAATCCAACTGCCGTAGTTGGGTTTAAATCGAAGCTCACAGCTAGTGAAAAACCAATAATGGGTAACAAAATAAATTGATTTGTAAGGCCAATCAAAATGGCTTTAGGGTATTTCACTATTCTAGTAAAATCACTAGGCATTAATCCCATCCCCATTCCGAGCATTATTATCGCGAGAGATATTGGTAAAAATACTTTGCTAATAAGTTCGGTAACTGTCATAAGTGGATGTATTTGTTGGTATCTCTAACGAGAAAATACAGTTCACAAATTTAGTTGAAAGCGTGCATATTATTGGATAGGATAAGTGCTTATTTTTTTATCAACATTTCACTTTGCTAGTCGGTTAATTTTAGTTCTTGAATAGAGTTTACAGTTGCTAAATGTCTTGTCCTGAAATATGGCTACAGGTTAAAATTGAATTTACGCTGTTTTTAAATATACCATATTAGGTGTTTTATAGTCTAAAGATAAATGTAATCTAATTTCGTTGTATAGATTAATTGCATTTTTTGTAGCTCTTTTTGCATGGGCCACGTCAGTAAAGGTTTGGTCGAGATAAAACTCATCTTTTAAGATACCATTTACACGTTCAGCTATGGCGTTTTCGTAGCAATGATTTTCTTCGGTCATACTAATTCCAATGCTGTTTCTTTTAAGTATTTGCGTGTATTGATTACTGCAATACTGTATGCCTCTGTCAGAGTGGTGTACAAGCTGTTTAATGTCTTTGGCTTGATATAAGGCTTTTTTAAGCGCCCTGACACATCCATTAAGTTCTAGGCTATCACTAAGGTCATAACCAACAATTTTCCTAGAGTGCATGTCTGTAATGAGCGCTAGATAACAAAATCCTTTTATAGTTCTGATATAGGTAATGTCAGATACCCAAACTTGGTTTGGTTTAGTTATTTCCAAGTCTTTTATAATGTTGTTATACTTATAAAAACGATGGTATTAGTTAGTGGTTCTGCTACTGTATTTCTTTCTAAGTGTTAGCATCTGGTGTTTTCTAAGTACATTAAACAAAGTATCTCTACCGACTTTGAGATTAGCTATAGTAAACTCATCATCTAAGGATTTAACAAGTTTACGCACGCCTTCTCTAGGAAGGGATCTGCGTCTTTTTTGTACTATTTCAATAATCTGTTGTTCGAGTATTAAACGTTTGTCAGCTCTATCTTTATACTTATAATAGGCATCACGTTTAAGTCCAAAACAATGGGTTATAGTAGTTAAAGAAGCAAATCCCTTAGCTTTATCTTTGGCTTTGATTAAGGCTTTATACTTAGCTTTTTTTTTAGTTCTGCAACAGATTTATAACCCAGGTCTTCTGCCGCTACTTCCAAGTAAGAATCTAGCACCAGGGCATCCAGATCCTTTTTTAAGAGTAGTTTTTTAAGCTGTTCGATCTCTTTTTGAAGAGCTTTAATCCGTGTGATTTCGTCTTTTGTTTCCACTTTGATTCTGGTGTTCATTAGGTCCTTTCGGTTGTACTTTCTAATCCATTCATTGATAGTGGTTGGATTAATTCCATAGGCTTTAACGAGTTGACTTTTGTTTAGTTTTCCGGTTGTAAGTTCGTCTAAAATTTTTAGTTTAAAAGGTTCTGAATACCGTCTGATTACTTTGTCATTTTTATACATAATGTTTAAAATTATGTAGCCTTTATTCAGGACGGGTCAAAATTGCACACAACGGTTAAGCTATGGTGCGTTGCGGTTGGCAGCGCTGCGTAGCGCCAATTCCGGTGTGCTTTTTTAATCTAACCGGTAGCGGAGCGCGCTGCATGTCGCGAACGTCCATGCTATGTTTAAATATTAAAAGTAGGAATAATTTTGAAACCTCTTTGAGTTAGCAATGCATTATAGGTCTTGTTAGCGGCAGTGAATTTTTCAATTCACATTTACCATCCAGAGAATCAGTCGGCTGTGTTTTGATGATTAACGACGACCATTTTAATAGTCGGCATTTGGCGGATCCAGAACGAGTCCGCAGAGTTTTCCAGTTGAGTGATCAGGAAATATTTTGGGCTTAAAAAACCGAAAAAAAATCGCGAGAAAAGAACTTGGCAAAAATGAAACTCAGAACATTGCCGCTAACGTTTAGTATAAGAGCAGTAGCGGACTAAATGCACCTACTTTTCAGGAAGCAATATACTTAAATTAAACACGAAAACGGTTCAAGTCTGCACCTGAACCCCTATTGCTTTTATACAGTGTTACCTGCTGCCTTTAATTTAAGCTATATTCAGCCTGTTTGTATTTTACGAAGTATTTTATAGTCTATGTAAAAAGTCCCAAACGGAATAAAACAAGCCACGACAATTTTCCAGGTCGTCTCTTTGAACTTCCATTGTTGTTCTATACCAACACGTAAAGCGTTAAAAACAAACAAAAGAAACAATGCTCCGTGTATTGGGCCAAGATTTTTTGATAGCGAAGGATTATCAAAGTAATACTTTAGTGGAACTGCTATGAAAACCAAAGCAATTAATGAGATACCTTCTAAAAAAGCGAAAAGGCGTAAACGCCCTATTGTTGTTGTAAAAACT
Organism: Bacteroidales bacterium; assembly: GCA_003508755.1. GTDB lineage: Bacteria > Bacteroidota > Bacteroidia > Bacteroidales > UBA10428 > UBA10428. Next base: position 6,472 of record DNTK01000297.1, read on the forward strand.
TCTTCATAATTAAAATGCTCTAAAGTTTGGTCGGCTTGATAGCGGTGAAAATGGCCAAGGAATAGCAATGAAAATGATGAGTAGTACAATAGAAAACCAAACCAACATTGTTTTAAATTTCTCTATGTCCGTTGGTTTTCGTTTTGCCAAGGCGGAGCCTATTGTCAATCCAACAATGGCTGCGAGCATTAAGACAATATGTATCAGACCGTAAAATGTTAAGTCTAAATTTTGTAAGGCGGTTTTAGTATTTGCCCAAAAATATTTTACCACAGGACTTTGAGTGTAAATGATTATTCCAATCAT
>DNTK01000208.1 GCA_003508755.1 Bacteroidales bacterium
GTATATGATATCCTAGTGCTAGATTTTATAATAAATATGGCTTCCTGAGATTCGAGACATTCTCCTTGACTATTATAGGGTTCTAATAATCAGTTGGATTCTTATTTCAGAGAGCATGAAACTAAATAATCACCTAAAAATAAGTCTGATTATTTTGCTGCTCAGTACAAGTATTCTTAACACACTTGCACAGAATGGTAACAGGATAAGTGTTGACCTGCAAGGTAATACGCTTCAGGAATTTTTCAACTTGGTGGAAAATAAGACGAATTATTCCTTTGCATTTAGTAATGAAGATATTGATGTTGAAGCTAAAGTTTATATTTCCAATAACGATATCAGTCTCATTGCTGCTCTTGACTCTGTATTAATTCCTTTACAAATTCGCTATCATATTATTGGGAGTCAGATAATTCTTAAAAAGGAAGAAATATCTCAAAGGAACAAGGTTAACCAGCAAGTATCTGGCAAGATATATAGTAAAGCCGATAGCATGCCTTTACCTGGTGTAAATATTCTTATCAAGGGAACAGAAAGAGGTACAGTAAGCAATAAGAATGGAAGCTTTAAATTTGAAGATATCGATAATGAAAAGGTTTTAGAAATATCTTACCTGGGATTCAAATCTGTTGAACTTCTTATAACTCCGGGAAAAGAATATGCGATTTGGCTGGACGAAAGCCTCAGTATTATCGATGAAGTTATCGTTATTGGATACGGTCAAGAAAATAAACGGATTTTATCAAGTTCAGTTAGTAATATTAAATCTAAAGAACTTACAAGAATATTTACAAGCAATATTTCTGAAGCATTAAAGGGTAAAGTTACCGGGCTAATGGTAAATCAGAATTCAGGAACTCCTGGTGCAGCTAGTACTATGCGCATTCGCGGAGTAAGTTCCATTACAGCCGGAGCCACACCACTTTATATTATCGATGGAGTACCGGTTATTGCCCGCGATCTGAGTCAAATCACTTTTAATGGACAAAGTGTAAATACTATCTCTGATATTAACATAAATGATATTGAATCAATATCTATTTTAAAAGATGCTTCGGCCACAGCAATATATGGAGCAAGGGGCTCTAATGGAGTGGTTTTAATCACCACTAAACGTGGAAAAGCAAATGAATCGCAGGTTCAGTTTAATGCACGATATGGTATTCAGCAAGTTGCAAATAGTTATAATATGCTAAACGCAGAACAATACATGCGTTATAAAAACGATGCTGCCATAAATAGTAATGGGGTAGCCATATACACAGAGGAAGAAATTTCTAACAACACCATCGATACCGATTGGCAAAAAGAGCTTTACAGGTTAGCATCAATTCAATCCTACGACTTGTCATTCAGCGGAGGTAACACTAAAACCAGGTATTACATTATCGGCAGTTATTTCGATCAAGAAGGTATTGTTGAAGGAACCGATTACAGTCGATTCAGCGGGAGAATAAATTTAGATCAGAATGTGAAGGAACGTCTTGAGTTGGGTGCGAGCATTGCCATTAATAAGTCGGTGAGTAATCGAAAAGAAGGAGATCAATCTTTGAATGGACCAGTGCCCAATGCTATTTCTCTACCTCCAATTTATCCGGTTTACAATCCAGATGGCTCATTTAATGATGATGCCCATTTGGCAAATCCAATTTCCATAGCCAAGCATCATACAAATGTTATGTATTCCTGGAATAATCTGGGAAATATTTTTCTCAATTTTAAACTATCAACTCATTTTAGTTCGAAAACCAAACTTGGTTTTGATTATATAAATTTCCGCGAGCACACATACGATCCTGCAACTACCCGGCAAGGTGCGAAATACCAGGGCCTTGGCATTGAATCTTCCTCCGAAGCGCTGAAAACACTTGCCAGCCAACTCTTTGAATATAAACAGGTTTTTGGTAGTTTGCATGTTGTTAATGCCATTGCCGGCGTCGAGTTCGATAGGGAGGTTACGAATTTAACTTATATGAGGGGAGAGTCTTTTGCCAGTGAGAAGCTTGAATATCTGGCTAATGCAGTAGAGAAAGTTTCTGCCGAGGTTTATTTTAACGAAGCCGTATTAAATTCATTCCTGGGGAGGATAAACTATAAGTACAACAACAGGTATATTCTAAACCTGAATGGAAGATACGATGGCTCATCAAGGTTCAGTAAGCAAAACAGATATGGATTTTTCCCTTCAGGAGATATAGCATGGAGAATATCCGATGAGAGTTTCTTTAGCTCAAGTGTGCTAAGTGATTTAAAATTGAGAGCCAGTTATGGAAAAACCGGGAATGATAATATTCCTGATTTTCTTTTTCTATCGCAATTTGGAGCTGGAGAATATGCCGATGCACCCGCAATTTATTCTATTAATATTCCAAATCCTGATTTAAAATGGGAAACCACATGGCAAACCAATTTAGGTATTGATTTTTCCTTATTTCAGGGTCGGATTGAAATGAGTTTTGATTATTACAAGAAAAAGACCGAAGACTTGCTACTGCAGAGCCCTGTTCCTCCATCAAGCGGTTATACGC
>DNTK01000041.1:0-263 GCA_003508755.1 Bacteroidales bacterium
GACATACAGAATATTTCTGGCACTATATCAGGACTAAAACCTGATTTGTTTGTAATGACAGATTTCAAAGATGTTCCTAATCCAAGAGGATTTGTTGGAGTTGTTTGGAATCAGAGTACAAGTGAGCCAGAAGATTCAGCTTTCACTTGGCAGCTTGAAGGATATTGATAACAATCAAGGAGAACTATCATGGCAAATATGAACAAACCAGATAACAGTAGTTTATATACTGTTTTCGCACAAGAAATTCAAGATGGCAGAGA
>DNTK01000041.1:421-12104 GCA_003508755.1 Bacteroidales bacterium
ATGTCATCTAACGACAAGACCAAACTTGACAATGCTGTCGCTGATGCGACTGCCAACCGTTTAATCATCAGGGATGCAAATGGAAGGGCAAAAATAGCTGATCCTTCTGCCGGACTTGACATTGCCAATAAACAATATGTTGATGGTGAAGTAACTGATCTTGGCAATACCGTAGTGAAATTGTCAGGTAATCAAACCATTGCAGGTGTTAAAACCTTTTCATCTATTCCTGTAGTTTCAGCTTCTCCGACCGTAGATAATCAGCTTGCACGAAAGAAATATGTCGATGACCAAAAAGCCTTAATTGATGCAGATGTGGCGAATATTGAGAATGTCATTTTACAGCAAGCCAAGAATATTTATTTTGGATATGTTGTCACAAATTATAATATTCCTGGTAACGGGGATTTCGATTTGCCTAATGGATGGTCTGTTCATTGGGAAGGAGCAGGCACAGTAATGGTAGTCACTCATAATCTTGGGCATGATAGAGTGGTAATTAATGTTAGTGCTTTATTTGGATGGCACCAAGCAGATTCTTGTGCATTGTTTGCCACAGTAAGAAACTTCACTACAAATTCGTTTAGTTGTGCTGTTTATAGAGGTGATAATGGGCAGAATGTTGGATTAGAGTATTATAATCATGTTCGATTTATCTTGCTTGATTATTCCGGAGCCACTGGTAGAGAACGTCCATAACCATAAAAAAGCCCTGATCTCTCAGGGCTTTACAACATTCTTTCTTTAATGTTATCCAGCAAATAGTCTCCTATACACTACGCTGAACGCATTAGGCGATTCACGATCACTCAGTCAAGTAAGTTGTTTCCAGGACCTGCGTTTACCATATGAAACAGGTGGGTCAGTATTTTCAGAATTGAGTATCAACACTTCATTTAAAAAAATATAAAAATCGACCGGAGATAGGAATACTATTTCTGTTTGAAATTGTTTAGTGGATTGTGAAAGATCAACCACCTCCATTTCTTCCAGGCTGATTATTTCAATGTATTCCAAATTGAAGTCTGCCTGGATGTCATCCACTTCAATAGAATATTCAATGGTGGGAATGTTATACTCCGGTTCCACATTTTCAACATTGCCCGCAACGAGAAATGTGGTTAGAAGCATGAACAAGAACACGATGTTTTTCATGTAGCCTCCTTTGGCTTTGGTTTGGTGTTTGTAGTTATTGCTTGAGTCTGTAATATAGCGATGTATTCGTTTTTTGTCAAATAAAAAAGCCCGCTTGATGTGAGCAAAGCGGGCTGTGCGGAGAGAATTGAAGAAGAGTATTATGTCAGCGATAATATAATGGATGTCATCTTCCATTGCAATAGAAAAATCAACAAAAATAAATTTCTTGCTAATTCTCAATTATTTTTATATCTTATCAGCCATTGTTATGTCGTTTGAGGCATGGTCTACACGGTCATGCGGTTGTTCAGGTACGTGAGCTATCGTAAGAACAACGGAATTGAAGAGTTCCCTTTCAGGGCATAAAAGAAACAAGCGGTTACTGAAAGTCATCTTCCAAAGCCGCACTGAAGGCGTATCCTGAGACCAGGGAAGTGAAAGAACTCAGGACTCTAAAAAACTGGCTCATTGAATATGATCCTATAGAGAGCAAGACAGTGTTCCACACACAGTCAATAGGCTCTCTATGTTCAGGCTATTGAATATGGAAAAAGGAAAAAATAAATGACTGTTGAAGTTGTTAAAAAATTAAAATGTGATGGAATCTGTGGTAAGTATGTGAAAGATTGCCATCAGACTTTTTCACCACCTTTACGTTTAGCTTACACAGTGATGGAACTTCGTGTTCTTGCAAAAAGAGCAGGATGGAGTTGTGGTCACTCAGACATATGCCCAAACTGTAGAAAAGGAGATTAATTTGGAAAAAAAGTATGTGCTGCGCGAAGAGATACTAAAACTTGCAAAACAATTTGAGAAGCGTATGACCAATGCGCAGCTTGGTCGGAGGTTAAAGCAACTGCACTTTCGGCGTATCCCAAAAGGACACAGAGCTAAGGCACGTGACCTGGCTTATTGGCAATTAACAGGAAGGTTTCCATCATGATCCATCGGCACAACAACAAAGAAAACGAAATCTTAGCAGATATTCAACGTCTGCAAAAACAGATCGATGATTTGGAAGCCAAAATAAGCCCATTGTTGAACAATTGGGCTAAAAAAGCATGCCCTGTCAAAGAAGGTCAGACTATTGAAGAGAACAAGTTGTCACTGAAGTACGAGGGCTATCCGGTACAGGTTGTAAAGATCAGAGGAGAGATGTCACGTACTTCAAAAGACGAAGTACCTGTTTTACAATGGCTCTGTGATCTCGTTACTCTCCGCAAAAATGGAAAGCCATCACGGGTAGAATATACAGTTTCTCAGCGAGACTACAGCATCTACCAGGCGTTGATGCGGAGATAGTTGATCTATGCACCTGTGGGCAATGAGAGAAAGAGAAGTTTGAAAACTTTCGTATAACAAAGCGTATATGGCAAGTGTCATCACAGAACTTAATTAAAACACTAAGGATTAAAACTATGAAAAGACTTTGGAACAGAATACGGGGGGCATTTGCTATACACAATGTTAGCAAATCGTTGCCCGACCATTACGCATGTGAATTAAACACCAAGCGGATTAAGGCGTACAGATTGCTACATTGGCAGTACAACTTAGAAGAAGGAACAGTAAGGGATATATTTTGCAAAGGAGCAGACTGGTATAAGGAGCAATGTCAGAAGGGCAATGTTTGCTAACGGAACACAAATAAATACAGGAAAAGGATATGAAAAAAGAACTTAAAAATATAGCAGATCACCTCGATAGAGATATTATAACTGAACAAGAAGCACGAACCCTTTTATTGGGTTTATTTGGTGTAAGCGGTTCGTTGCAGCCGTTGACAGTGCAAAGAGTTGATAAGATGATGCAAGAGTGCTCAAAAGATACTTGGAAGGCAGTACAAGGAGATGAACACGGATGGAAGGAATGGTGGTCGGATAGAAATAAGCTATATCTCAATAGCAATGACCACTAACGGTGATATAAAAACCATCACAACCCATACATGACCAGAAAGAATATAGATATGACAAAAAAAGAATACAAAGAACACATGGGAAAGGCATTCGATTATGTTTATAAAATTAGAATATAAAACTGAAACTGATAAGGCATACCAACTTAATAATGGTAGTTATATTCCTAAGTCAATATTAGATAATAGAGGATTGAAACACCCATATTATAAAATTAAAATTTGGTGGTTAAGAATTCAAAATGAAAATATTAGACTACCATTAGAGGAATTATTAGAACTTGGTAGAAAGAAAAAACCAACGAAAGAAGATATTGAAAATTCACAAAAGGTTATGTTAGGTATTCAGCCATTAGTTATATCTATGAAGGATATTCCAGAAGAAATTCGTAATTATTGGACTAAATATTGGAAAAGTTTATCGAGTTACACACCAGATTATGAACCGAGACTTTGGGGTAATGATTGTTTTGATGGTGAAATGAGCGCATGGTTCGATTAATGGCACATAACACTAAGCTAAGTGCCAGGCATCGCCTATTGATATGAAAACAAAAGATTCAAATTCACCACAAAACGAGGATACGATTATGGAACACAAATGCTCTTATTGTAATAAACCACTTGGTAAAAGGTATGCTTTCAATAGCATATTTGTAAACCCGACAATATACAAGTGCAAAAGATGGTGGTGTAATATCGCTGTAAAAATGAAATGGTTTAAACTAAACTGGAAGTAATTTTTATTGCGTACAACGTATGTGAGGTTGTATGAACTGTGGAACTTGTTTATACAACTTGTTGTGGTGCGTTAAAGAAATAAGGAGATTTAAAATGAATAGAATTTTAGCATTTTTCGGACTAATGAAAATTAAACGGGCAAAGAACATAGGGAAAGAAATACATATATTTTTTGAGAGAAGCGTTCTGGATGGGGTACAAAGGGATTTTGGTGTACCGCCTCGAAATGATCCTGCTGAAAAAGCAGAAAAGTGGTGGGAGGACGCCTTTGACAAGTTAATGACAAGCCATACAGATGATGTAGAAATTGTTACTAAACCTATTTTTGCGGAGTATTTGAATGAACAAAGAAATTACATCAACACAAACTAATGCACCACAACGGTTTGTGTATGGTGCGTTGCCTTCACATAAATTAATAAATAAACAGAAACTTAGAAATTATGAATAAAACAACAAATAGTAACGGACAGCAATGCATTATACACGGTGTTAGCGGTAGTTTTTCTTGGACTACTGACTATTACCATAATGACAATGCTTTTACAATGAATGACTTCTTAGAAAACCACTTGCCTGATGATGTGGAAATATACTTAGAAGATGGTAGTTATGCTGAAGTAAGAATTGGCAATACAAACTATGCCTTATATGCAAAAGGTAATGGCGATAGTTATAATCATATAGTAGAATGGGAAGTGGTTTAAATTACCGCTAACGATGATGTTAAGACTGTTATGTATGATATATCTTGTAAATAGAGGAATATAGACAAGTATGAAAAGAAAAAAACAAGAATCAGAAGAGGTTCTATTAACGAAGATGCACCTGATGTCAATGGAAATGAATGAACTCAGTTCTGAATTAACTAAAGTAGGAAATAAATGGGCAAAACAGAACTGTCCATTTAAGAAAGATGATATTTTTGAAAACGTGTGGTTTGTTCGTTACTATAAAAAGAAAATGATAGTAAAGAGTGTTGGTTTTGTAAATGAAGGATCGTATGCTAATCCAAAGTTCTCATGGAAGATGGAGGTTGCTGTTTTGAAGATGGATGGTACTCCTTCAAATCATGTTATTCGTGTAAGTCGATCTGAATATAAATCGGGTGTATTAATGTATAACGCACCAAGATACAAAAGGATACCAGTTTGAAAAGACGAGAAAAGCCAGTCAAGTATCTTATTCTAAGGTATGATAGAACATTGCGTATAGGTGTATTGTGCATCATTTCTTTCAAAGGTCGAATGAAGTATTGTGAGAAGAAAATATATCGCAATATGAGCAAATATACCATGTATAAGAGGGGTTTGGCTGAATTGAATGAAACAAAGAAATATGTAACTTATTACAGAGAGAAGACCAAACAATGGTCTTTGTTGTTTTCCAAAATTAAATTTGATTGCCTAATAACAAATAATCGAATATCCAAAATTAATTTGATAAAAGCAGCTAATCTTGCAGACAAAGAAATGGAAAACTTTATCTACTATTATAGGCATAAGATCATAAATTCCAAGTCTGAGAACTATGAAAAGACAAAAGTAGCCAGAATACTGGGTTATTAAAGACTTGACATTGATATATTTTTTATGTATATTATTTATGTATAACAAAACAATATAGAAAGCGAGGTCTTATGCAACGCAGAGGAAAAATGAAACGTCGATCAAAAGATGAAATTCAAAGACTACCTTTAACATTTACGTGGAAAGGTTTTGTTTTTAAACAAATTAAGCGACATGGAAAAGCCGCTATGTACGAACAGATATTAGATGGCAAACGTGTTGCCATTGAAGTAGTTCGATTTAAAGTGAAAGAGCCTGATGCATACCATGAAACAAAATGGGAAATGTATCCTGGACAGAGTTCGTGGGGAAGAAGGGGCAAAACATTCATGCCTCATCTACAAATGAAAAAAGCCGAAGAACAGTATAACAGATGGAAGCGATGAAATGTATAGGAACATTTGAAGAAAACAGGATCGTTGTTGAACTGTTTAGCATCGACAATGATCTTGTTTCTTATTTTAGGAATTTGAAAGGGTATTCTAAGAAATCAGATAATACCTTTACCTTTGCGAATACAGTTGATACTGTGGAAGCTTTGATGGATAAAGATATCCGTATTCAAGGTATGCACAAAAATAAATTGCCTAAAATTAAATTTTCAGCACCTTTTAATAAGGTCATGTATCCTTTTCAGAAAAAAGGTGTTCTTAAAATGTTTAAGTTTAAGAAAAAAGTTCTTTTGGCTGATGACATGGGTCTTGGTAAAACTATACAGACAATTGCCTTTTTATCAACAAGAAAAAAGCATTTGCCTGTATTAGTTATGTGTCCTGCTACTTTGAAATGGAATTGGTACGATGAGTTTCAAAAGTGGTGGCCTAAAGAGATCAGCATACACATAATGTCAGGCACAAAAAGAGAAGCAATTCCGAATGTTGAAGTTGTCATAGTGAATTATGACATCCTACATAAGAGAATGTCAGATATAATGGCAATAGAATATTCAACTGTTGTGTTGGATGAATGTCATTATATTAAAAACATAAAAGCAAAGAGAACAAAAGCGGCTATGTTCATTTCTAAGAGGATTAAAAATATTCTCGCTTTGTCAGGAACACCTATTGAGAACAGGCCTGTTGAATTTTTTAATGTGCTGAATTTACTCAGTCCTCAAAAGTTTCCTAAGCTTTTTCCTTATGCTGTGCGATATTGTGCAGCAAAAAGAACTCGTTTTGGATGGGATATGTCAGGAAGTTCTCATACCTTAGAGTTGAACAAAATTTTGTTGGATTCTTTGATGATTCGTAGAACAAAGGAAAATGTTTTAAAAGAGTTGCCTGATAAAGTAATTTCTGTTGTATCTATGGATGTTGACAATAGAAATGAATATAACGAAGCTGAGGAAGATTTAGTACAATGGCTTATGCAAGAAAGTCCTGAAAAGGCTATGAAAGCTTCTAAAGTTGAGCAGTTGGCAAAGTATAACTATCTTTTGCAGTTGTCGGCTCAGGGCAAGATGAACAATGTATTTAATTGGGTAGATGACTTTTTAGAGACTGGAAACAAGTTAGTGCTTTTCGCACATAACAAATTTGTCATTCAGGCTCTTTATGAAAGATACAAAGAAAAGGCTGTCAAGATAGATGGTTCTGTTTCTATGAACAAAAGAAAAGAGGCTGTGCATTCTTTTCAGAACAATGAGAATGTGAAATTGTTTATTGGTAATCTAAAAGCAGCGGGTGTTGGTATCACATTAACTGCCGCTAATTACGTAGGTATCTTACAATTTCCTTTTGTCCCTGCCTTAGTACGTCAAGCAATAGATAGGGTGCATAGAATCACTCAGAACAAAAAGGGTTTTGTTTATTATTTTGTTGCTAAAAATACTATGGAAGAAGACATTTTAAAAATATTGGATAACAAAATAAAAATCTTAACTCAGATACTTGATGGAAAGCAGGTTGATGTTAATGATTTGGTAACTGAATTGATGAAATCACTCACAGAAAGGATACGTTTATGAAATTTTTTGCAAAGACATTTTTGTTTCTTTTGGCTATTTTGGTTTTGTTTGCTCTTATCTTTACGATCTATGATTATGAAATTGCGGCTTCTGTTCTTATTGTAGGAGCAATATTTCTGATGACACAGCACGCCTATCTTGTATATAAAGGCAACATGATGATTCAGACTTTAAAACCTGTTCGATCAGCCTTAAAAGATGCACAGAATGGCGTTGATGTGTTCCTTAATCTTTTATCTGAGGAATTGAAAGCGCCTAAAAAATCAGTGAATGAAACAAGTATAGATTATGTGATTGCTAAAAGAGTAGCCATAGAGGAAATTGAGAGATTAACTAACGATCAGATTAAAGATATGGTTGAGTCTTTAGAAATTTATAAAAAAGGATTGTCTGAAATGGTTCAAGCTATCGAACATACTATTGTTATTGCGGAAGGAGAAAAGTAATGAGATTCTTTATATTATTCTTTTTGGTTGTCGCTTTAATAACAGCACAGGAAAATTATTCTTATGTTGTCGATACAGGAGGTGTGCCTGCGGATATTGAAGTTGAATATCGACAAGATGGTTACAATTATGATTCTCGATGGATTCGTACAGATTATTGGGAAAGTGATGTCTATGTGAACTCCGATCCATACTTAGAATATGAAATAACTGCGGATAGAAAAACACGAATATGGATATATATTTATAAGAATGGAGAAATATATCGCAGAGAATATGTATATGCTAAAACAGCGAAAGGAAAACTTCGATGAAAGCACTGGTATTTATGAACAAGTATCGGTACTTCCATGAGTTTGATAAGGATGTATTGAATAATGCGAGATATCCTGCAATTACAAAAAATGAGGTCTTTGCAGTGAAAAGAGAAATTGGCTACGCTCCTCGAATTGAAGTCTATGTAGGTTCATGGGACAACTGTGTATGCCATTTGTATGATGCTCGTTATTTAATAAATGTTATGAGGGCTTTTTCGGTTGTTTGATTTTAAAGCTTTTGCAGAAGACTATGGCATAGCAGTTTCTTCGGAGCATCATCACTCAACACATGGTTGGGTTCAGGTTGAGTATTGCCCTAATTGTCACAGTCATTCATATAGGTTAGGTTATAATCCTAAGAGCCATACTTTCAATTGTTGGAAGTGTGGGGTTATAACTTTTTGGTTTGCTTTGCAAGAGTTGTCTGGTCTGAGCAGTTCTGACCTGGCAAAAGCTTTAAAAGAATATAAAACAGGGGATATTGATATTGACGCTGTGCGACATTCTAAGAATGTCGCCAGTATTGTATATCCTAATAATTTAAAGAACCTAAAGAAGTCACATAAACGATATTTGAATGAGCGAAATTTCAACGCTGAGGAAATTGAATTTTTATATGACATAAAATCAACGGGACATGATTGTGAGAAACAGTGGCAACATCGTATTGTAATTCCTGTGAAACAAAAAGGCAAAGTTGTCACTTTGCAAGGACGAGCAGTTGGTGATAAAAGCCCTAAATACTACAATCTACCGGAAAACAAATCTGTTGTAGATTTAAAAAACACTTTATATGGTTTTGATTATGTTAGTGGAAATAGAGTTATTGTTGTTGAAGGTGTTTTCGATATGTGGCGATTAGGCTTTGGTACTGTTGCTACTTACGGGGTTCAATATACATCGGCTCAAATAAAAATGTTGTTGAGATTTGATAGGGTTTATGTTTTATACGATTTAGATGATTCTGATGCTATTGAAAGAGCAAAGAAATTAGTAGGAACTATCAATGCTCATGGTAAATATGGCAAAGTATTACAATTTGATTTTGATGGTGATCCTGCTGAATTTAATCAAGATCAAGTAAATTATGTAAGGAGATATTTATATGAAAAGAAGAAAAAAACCGATCGAAAAAGTAAAGATCAAAAAAGTAAGATTACCCTTTAAGGTGCCTTTAGTTGTTGCTCGGGCAATGTGCAAAGTAACTCAGAGGTATTTTGAAGAAGATGGAATACCTCAATATTATATTTCTAAATTTGAGACTGGTGAGAAAGATCATTTACAGCCTGAAATGAAGAAGTTGATCGAGTACAAGTTACGTATGGTTGGTAAGATAGACTGGAATGCTTGATGCCTTTTGATTTTGGTCCTAAATCAGAAACATACGTTGACTATTGGAATTCTCTTTCCTATGTTCGTAAACACAAGAAAGGAACTAAGGTCTATCAAAAAGCAGATAGGTACTTACGTTCTTTAGAGAGAGGTAAATTCAGTAAGTCGGTTGTGGCGTCAAACTTTACAGAATGGTGCGACAGAAAAAAAGTCGATCCTAACCTGTTGTATAAAAAGTGGAGTTCAAGACAGATCAAAGATGCTTTGGTAAATTTATCTAAGTTGTTTGATCCTGACTATGAACCTAAAATAAAAGATAAATTGCCTCGAAATTTGTATAGGTTAGTTTTTGATGAATATACACAAATGTCCTTATTTTTGTTTTATTATGACAAAACACCTAAACTAAATCGAAGAAGAATCAAAGAGGATGCTTTTCAGAATGTGTCTCGTAAAAAGATGAAACTGATTAACGATGCTCAGGCGATCTTTCAAGAAGTTACAGGAAAAAAAGAAGACAATCGAGTGGCAGTATTGAATATTTTTAATTCAATGAAAGATTACTATTTGAATAACGAGGAAAAAATTGATTATGACAAAGTTTCAGGCTATACTCAGTTTTTTTCTTATTATTTTAAATGGCTACAATATCAGTATAAGTCATTTCCTAATTTATCAATATACGCATTAAATCCAGATACTAAGATATTTAACAGATATGTGAAAGAGGTTATGTATGATTGAACGGCGAATAGTTGTTGGATTGATTCAAAGCAAAAGGTTTATTTCGCAAATGTAAGAACACTATGATAGAAAGTGGTTTGATAATAACGAGCTTCGGCTTGTCGCAAAATGGTGCTTTCAGTATTATGGTGAGAATGATAAAGCGCCAAGAGAGAATTTGGTTTTTTATCTGAATCGTTGGTCTGATAGAAGACAGAATCCTGATAAAGTTGAATTAATGGAAGATTTGATTGAGTCATTGCTTAATGAGCCGAAAGTCACAAACATCACTTATTTAGTCAAGGAAGCTATTGATTATTTTGAACTTAGAAAGGTTGAAAATTTAGCAAGGGACATAGAGCAATCAGTCGCTCAAAAGGATGTAGCGCAAGCAATCACAAGTATCGAAATGTATAGGTCTTTGCCTACAAATGCAGCAAATGATTATTTCTTTTTTGATAGAAAGGATAAGATTGTCGATGCGTTTGAACAAAATTTAAAACCTCTATTTACGTTACCTGGTAGAGTTGGAGATTACTTAAACAGACATTTGATACGGGCTGGTTTTGTAGCTTTTCTTGGAAGAGAGAAAGTAGGTAAGAGTTGGATACTTACTCATATGGCTATGATGGCTCTGAGAAAACGCTTAAATGTTGCTTACTTTGAAATGGGTGATAGTTCTGAATCTCAATGGACAAGACGTATGATGGTTTATTTAACAAAATCAAATTATATGAGAGATGCAATAGGTGAACAACTGTGTCCTATAATGGATTGCAAGCTGAATCAAACGAATGCCTGTACATTGAAAAAACGATCTTGCAGAGTAGGTATTTTTGAAGATGATGATGGTGCTATGAGTTTTGATGAAGCACAGCGTATAGGATATAAACCTTGTACCGCTTGCAAAGAGGACAGAAACAGCAAGTATAAGCCCACAACATGGTATGAAAAAGTTGATGTTCCTGAAATTGACTGGAAGATAGCACAAGGAAAGTTGGATTTTTGGAAAGAAAAGATTCTTAGAGGAAATAGATTGATGGTTTCTTCTAATCCGTCAGGAACAGTTGGTTATTTAGATGTTAGAAACAAATTAAATTATTGGAAAAATCGTTATGGGTTTGTTCCTGATGTTGTGATTGCTGATTATATGGACATTATGAAAATGAATGGCAATGATAAAAGAGAAGCGAACAATGAACTGTGGTTAAATATGAGAGGAATATCTATTGATTATAATTTGTTATTCATCACAGCAACACAAGCAGATGCGGCAAGCTACAATAAATTTTTATTGGACAGCACAAATTTTTCAGAAGACAAAAGAAAATTAGCTCATCCAACAGCGGTCTTTGGTTTAAATAAGACTCCTAAAGATGAAGAAAGGAAGGTTATGCGGATAAATTCTATTGTTCTCCGTGAAGGAGGTCCGAACAGCAAACAGTTTGCAACGGTTTTGCAAGACTTAAATAGAGGAAGGGCTTTTTATGATTCGTATTAAAAAAAGTCTTGAATCGTATTATAAAATGTTGTAT
>DNTK01000127.1 GCA_003508755.1 Bacteroidales bacterium
TAACTGGTATAGTGTTGCTACCGCTATTTTTTACCTCATCCTTCCTACGAAATACTTACTTCGACTTTTCAAGTGCTTTTTCAACATCTTCGATGATATCATCGATATGTTCCAAACCTACAGACATGCGTATCATCGATTTTGAGATCCCCACCCTAGCTTGCTCCTCATCGGTAAGTTTGGAGTGAGTTGTTGAAGCCGGATGCGTAATGGCAGTTCGTGTATCGCCAAGGTTGGGTGTAATGGAGAACATTTCGATATTATCGATAAAGCGGATGCACCGCTCATAACCACCATCGAGTTCGAATGTTACCAGTCCTCCGCCGTGGCGCATTTGTTTTTTTGCAAGCTCGTATTGCGGGTGCGATTCCAGAAAAGGATATTTAACACGCTTAATACCTTCAACTGTTTCGAGGTGTATCGCCAGGGAGAAAGCATTTGAACAATGCTTTTCCATGCGCACGGCCAGTGTTTCTAAACTTTTTGATAATATCCAGGCATTAAAAGGTGAAAGTGAGGGGCCTGTTTGTTTGGAGAAAAAGTGAACCTGTTCCATGGCTTCTTTTGATCCAACAACAGCGCCGCCCAGTGCACGACCTTGCCCGTCAATAAATTTGGTTGCAGAGTGGCAAATAAGATCGCATCCATATTCGGACGGATTCTGAATGTAGGGAGTAGCAAAGCAATTATCCACAACAAACAGGCAATTATTCTCTTTTGCTAATTTCCCAATGAAAGCTAAATCGATTAAGTCAAGTCCCGGATTCGATGGTGTTTCAACAAAAATCAGGCGGGTTGTTGGCATAATGGCTGCTTCCCAACCTTCAGTATTGTTATAATCTACATAAGTATGTGTGATGCCCCACCGCGGCAATATTTGTGTAATAATCTGGTGTGATGAACTGAAAAGACTTCTTGAAGAGACAATATGGTCACCAGATCGAAGATTAGCTACCAGGGCTAAAAAATTAGCAGACATTCCGGTTGCAGTTGCCACACCCTGTTCGCACCCCTCCAGCTGAGCCAGCTTTATTGCAAACTCATCAGAATTGGGATTAGCAATTCGTGAGTAGTAGTAACCGTCTACTTCATCGGCAAAAACAGCCCGGGCTTCTTCAGCACTATCGAATACAAAGCTTGATGTGGCAAAAATCGGGACACTGTGCTCTTTTTTTTGTGAGCGCGATATCTGGTTACGAATAGCATTGGTTTCGAAGTGCTTATATTTCTTCATTCCACAAATTGTTTTATTTCTGAATTGATTTGTTATTCCTGTTGACTGTAAAAATAATGGTTTTTCAATGTAAAATAATTAATTCAGCGCCAAATTAGCTGAGCAAGTATTGAATTTATTCACCCTCGCAGATCTTTTTTCAGCAATTGAACTTTTACTATATTTAATCGACAATAAAAAAGTATTTGCTGTTGAAAATTGCATTAAGAGAATTCTTTGTCTGTTGTTTCATCTTTTTGGTCTTGCAAAGTCACCTGAAGGCACAAACATCAGATATTCAGGAAGTGGCAATAAACAACAGGTCAGATTCGCTGGAAAGCAGTAAAAGTTATCTTCTGCTGGCTATCGAACTTCAGCAAACTGACCTGGTTCAGTCCGTGAACTATTCGCGGAAGGGCCTTCAGGTTATAGACAATATGAATGCTTCGCCAGAAAATGATTCTGTAAAAATTGAATTGTTATTGGTAGTAGGGAACAGCTATATTTCCATGGGATTTTACAGTTTAGCATCTGACAGATTTCTTGAAGCACGAGAGGTGGCAAGGAATGCAAAGAATCCAATTCTGGAAGCAAAATCGCTCAATTATATCGGTAACCTCTACTGGTACCTGAATGAATTTCAAAAAGCACTACCTTATTACAGGAGTTATGCTGAACTTGGATTTAGGGAAAACAATCAAAAAATGATAGAAATCGGCACCATGAATATAGGAGTGGCGTTTCTTCAACTTAATCAGCTCGACTCGGCAAATCTATATCTTAAAAAAGCGCTTGATATGGGCATGCAGGGTGAACCCGATGATTTTGCAGGATTGGCAAATATGAATTATGGCTGGTATTTACAACGCAAAGGTCTTTCAGCTGAATCACTTGAATACTACACAATAGTCGAAGAAAAATACCTGGAATTTTTACCGGCACATTATGTTGTTTTTCTCTATACTGCCCTGGCTGAATTAAACATCATATTAAATAACAAAGCAAATGCAGAACACTATGCAACAAAATCTAAAAAGGCAGCGGAACAAAGTCAAAGCAAGTTTCTTTTAATGCATTATTACGAGTTGAGATACAAAATCGATTCGGCTCAAAATAACCAAATGGCTGCACTAAAAAGCAAAGTTAATTATTTGGAGTATGCCCGGAGTGTGGAACAGGAAAAAAGCAAGAATACACAGAATTCCATGGAACTGCTTTACCAACTCGACTTAAAAGAAAGTGAATTATCCACACTTCGGCTGGAGAATGAGCGGAATGAGCTTGAAATACAGCGTAACCGAATCAGGTTGGTTGTTGGCGCTATTCTGCTTATACTTTTAGTGATTATTGTTTTTATCGTTTTGTACGCTTATCGTCTTAAAAGAAAAACAGAACAGATACTTATAAGGAAAAACCAAACGTTAAAGCAAAAAACAGAAGAACTTGAAGCACTGAATGAAGAATTTTTAACTCAACGAGAAAATTTATACGAAAAGAATCAGGAACTTGAAAAAGTTCTATTGGAATTAAAAACTACTCAAAATCAGCTGCTGCAAGCAGAAAAAATAACTTCAATTGGTACCCTGGCAGCTGGCGTTGCACATGAGATAAATAATCCACTAAATTTTATCATCGGAGGAATTACTTCAATTGAAGGCATTGTGGAAGAGATAATTGTACTGTCTGCAATTGCAGAGAAGGATAAAAATCAAAACATTATCCGGCTTAAAGAATCAATCAAGATGGTTCAAGAGGGCGTTAGACGAACGTCTGATATTGTTGAAGCGCTTGCAGCCTTTGTTCATCGGGATAAATCTGACCTTGCCCCAACCGATCTTAACCAGATTATAA
>DNTK01000057.1 GCA_003508755.1 Bacteroidales bacterium
ATAATGCAGTAGCACAATACTCCACTTTCAGTTTTACTATTTCCCACAAGGTTTTAATTTTTTAATTATCTCAGAAACCATTTTTGGTTTGCTTTGTTATAATGTATATTTTTACCCTATAAAACAAATAGGAAAGGTGGGTAACAATGAAGCTGAACACAAAAACCAGGTATGGAATACGAGCAATGATTGAGCTAGCAATGGATTGGGGTGGTAAAGGGATGTTCCAGAAAGAAATATCTGAACGCCAGGAAATCTCGTACAAATACCTCGATCATATTATCTCAGCGCTGAAAACCAAGGGCCTTATCAGTAATGTTGATGGTAAGAAAAGTGGTTACCGGCTGGCAAAAAAACCCGAAGAAATAAGTGTTTATGATATTTATAAAGCATTTGAACCTGCTTTACAAATAGTAGATTGTATTGGGGAACACGGAGAATGTGTGCGGGCAAAAAACTGTGCTGCTAGTGATCTGTGGTGCGGCTTGAATAATAAAATCATCGAACACCTCGACTCGATAAATCTCTCTGAACTGGCAAAAAAGCAGCAAGCTTTGAATCAACGAGATGAAAAAGCAGATATGTATTACATATAGTGACAAAGAACTCATGCTAAGAAACAATTATAAAGCTTAACAGCATACTTACATTAAAATCAATCAACAACCAAAAATATGAAAGCGAACAACATTCTTGAAACCATTGGAAACACTCCTCATCTAAAAATAAATCGCTTATACGGCGGTAGAAAAGAAGTTTGGGTGAAACTGGAAAGAACGAACCCAGGAGGAAGTATAAAAGACAGGATCGCTCTTTCGATGATCGAAGACGCAGAAAAAGGGGGAGTCTTAAAAAAGGGGTCTGTTATAATAGAACCAACCTCCGGGAACACAGGGATTGGCTTATCCATTGTTGCTGCAGTAAAGGGATATCGGTTAATTTTAGTAATGCCTGAATCCATGTCTGTTGAGCGGAGACGCATTATGGCTGCGCATGGAGCCGAATTTGAGCTTACACCCCGTGAAAAAGGCATGAAGGGTGCCATCGAAAAAGCAGAAAAGTTAGCCTCATCGATCGATGGAGCTTGGATCCCATCACAATTTGATAATCCGGCCAACATACAAGTACATAAAGATACTACTGCACAGGAAATAATTGCTGATTTTCCGGATGGCATCGATTACTACATTACTGGTGTTGGAACTGGCGGACACATAACAGGTGTTGCAGAAGTATTGAAAGAAAAATTTCCGAACATGAAAGTTTTTGCGGTTGAACCAGAGTTATCACCCGTTATTGGTGGTGGGCAACCAGGACCACATCCTCTTCAGGGCATTGGCGCCGGATTCATTCCCAAAAACCTGCATACGGATATATTGGATGGTACTGTTTCAGTATCGAAAGAGGAAGCATTTGAGTTCGCGCAACGGGCTGCCAGAGAGGAAGGTTTGTTTGTGGGAATATCTTCGGGTGCAACACTTGCAGCAATCGCAAAAAAACTTAATGAGATTGAAGATGGTGCAACTGTTTTAGGCTTCAATTATGATACAGGTGAACGCTACCTCTCCATCGAGGGGCTTTACTAAATTCAGTCTAATAAAAACATAAGAGTTGCACCCATGGTGCATCTCTTCTTAATCGTGCCTCAAAGCTTTAACCGGATTTATCTTTGCCGCACGCATAGCCGGGTACAAACCCGCCAGCATGCTAAACAACACAGAAAACAATATCGACCCAAGGATAAGAAACCATGGGAATTGAAACAACACCACCTCCTCCTCTAAATTGCCAAGTAACGTAGCAAACAAAATCAAATCTGCAATTTTAGTCACTAACCACCCCAGGGGTAGCCCAAGAAGCGCACCCAGTAATCCAAGGCCTCCTGCTTCAATAATAAAGAGTTTACGTATCTGACCATCCTTTGCTCCCAGGGCTTTTAAAATGCCTATTTCCTTAGTTCGTTCATAGATAGACATGATTAATGTGTTCACTAAGCCCAATGTTGCGATAAACAGCGCCATAATGCCAATTGCACCAAGTATGGAATCCATAATAAGAAAAACTTTTTTTACTTCTTTAAGCTCATCAAGAATTGAGTTGGTGGACAACCCCATGTTGGCGATTTTTTCCTGAACTGCAGTGGTATTAGATATTCCAGAAGTATAAACAACAAAGGTTTCCAATGAATTCTGGGGTGTTCCCTGAAGCAAGTCATTTATATTCTTAAAATCGAACCGCGGAAAGGTTTCTGCTCGGCGAATGGTAATATACCCGCCCGCCTGCCAGTCGTTTACTGCCGATGATTTGGTAATACCACAAAGGGTAAATGAAATGATAGAATCTTTTATGGGTAATTTTTTCTTACCAAACAATGCAAGGGGTGAAAACATATGAAGCATTGCCTGTGGATCGAGTGTTAATGTGGCCAATTTTATCTGTTCACCAATTAAGGCGCTAAATAAGGAGTCTTTTTCAGTATCTTCAACCGGATAAAGTTTATGAATAATTCTGTCCATAACAATCACTTCATCAACTGAATCGCCTGAAAAATAGTCGCCGGCAAGCAAATCCTTATCGGTGAAGAATTCTCCAAAATCGGCTGGCAAT
>DNTK01000321.1 GCA_003508755.1 Bacteroidales bacterium
GCATTGGGCATTCGAATTATTGCACCAATACCCGGGAAAGGCACTATTGGTATCGGGGTGCCCAATCAGCATCCAGAAACCGTGTCGATGCGATCGCTCATCACTTCAAGAAAATTCCAGGAATCAAAATTTGAACTTGCTGTTGCTTTAGGAAAAACAATCTCGAATGAGACCTATGTTTTTGACCTGGCAAAAATGCCCCACCTGCTTGTGGCTGGCGCCACAGGACAGGGTAAGTCAGTGGGATTAAATGTAATCTTGGCTTCGCTCCTATACCGCAAGCATCCCAGCCAGTTGAAGTTTGTGTTGGTGGATCCTAAGAAAGTAGAACTAACCCTATATTCGCGCATCGAAAAACACTACCTGGCAAAACTTCCCGACTCCGATGAAGCCATCATTACCGATACCCAAAAAGTAATTCATACGCTTAATTCGCTTTGCATTGAAATGGACGAGCGCTACGAAATGCTTAAGAAAGCCCAGGTTAGAAACATTAAAGAATACAATGCCAAGTTTATAAAAAGGGGGCTGAATCCGGAAAACGGCCATAAGTTTCTGCCGTATATAGTTGTTATTATCGATGAGTTTGCCGATTTAATAATGACTGCAGGGCGCGAAGTGGAAACACCACTTGCCAGGTTAGCACAACTTGCACGGGCCATTGGTATTCATCTTGTTATTGCTACCCAGCGACCAACTACAAACATTATTACCGGTGTAATTAAGGCCAACTTCCCGGCACGTATCGCATTTCGGGTTACCTCAATGATTGACTCAAGAACCATTCTTGACAGTCCCGGAGCCAACCAGCTAATTGGTCGTGGTGACTTACTTTTTGCTCCCGGAAGTGATTTGGTACGTTTGCAGTGTGCTTTTATCGACATACCCGAACTGGAACATATTACTACTTATATCAGCGATCAGCAGAGCTACCCCACTGCTTTCTTCCTGCCTGAATATATTGATGAGAGTTCAAGTGATGCACTGGAAATAGATCTCTCCAAGCGAGACGGATTATTTGAAGATGCGGCACGCCTGGTTGTGGCCCATCAGCAAGGCTCTACATCCCTTATTCAACGAAAATTCTCCATAGGATATAACAGGGCCGGTCGTATTGTCGATCAGCTTGAAGCAGCTGGTATTGTGGGTCCTTTCGAAGGTAGTAAGGCACGCCAGGTGCTATTTCCCGATGAATATAGTTTGGAACAGAATTTGAGTAGCTTAGGTTAGAATTACGATATTAGAATTTTAGATTATTAGATATGAGAAATATATTTATCCATGCAGTGCTATTCATTGTAGTATCCAGCTTAATTGCCCAGCAGGATCCTGCTGCTAAAGAAATTTTAGATCGGGCCAGTGAAAAAATGAAATCATACGAAACCATCGAGGCCGACTTTGAGCTGATAATCGATAACCGAATGGAGAGCCTACATTCGAAAAGTACAGGTTCCATTCAGGTAAAAGGTGAGAAATACTACATGGAATCAATGGGTTCTATGGTGTACTACAATGGCCAAATCATGTGGAGCTACATGCCGGATATAAACGAAGTTACCATTACTGCGCCCAGCAAGGATGAAGGGGACTTTGTTGATAATCCTGCTCTTATTTTTTCTTTTTATAACAGAGATTTTAAATACCGCCTGATTGGAGAAGCAAAGGTAGATAACATCTGGTGTTATGAGATTGATCTGTATCCAAAAAACCTTGAACAGCCTTATGCACGTTTTAAATTCTTCATTCGTAAGGACAACGATTCTGTTTACATGTTACAAGCTCAGAGTAAGGATGCTATTGATTACACCATATTTATTCTGAATGCCAGGTTTAACAATCCTATGGAAGATTCAAGATTCACCTTTACTCCTGAAAATTATCCCGACATAGAGGTGGTGGATATGAGGTTCTAGAAAAGGACTCAAGACCTCAACATTTCTTCTTTCGCACTGAAGCTCTTTTTTAACTAAGGCACTAGTTAAGCTATATTCGTAAATACCTGCTGCACATCGTCGTCATCCTCAATTTTATCCAGCATCTTTTCTATATCCTCAAGCTGTTCTTCTGAAAACTCAACGGGTGAGGTAGGAATGCGTTGCAGGCTTGCTTTTTTTACTTCTATTTTCAGCTTTTCTAAAGCAGCCGACAAATCACCAAAACTGGTATAATCGCCATAAGCATAAACAGTTCCTTCATTTTCTTCAATATCCTCCAAACCTGCATCAATCAATTCGAGTTCCATTTCTTCGATATCGATATCTTCGGTTTTTTCAAATTCGAAAACTGCTTTACGACCGAACAAATATTCCAAAGAGCCATTTGGGACAAACCCACCTCCTGCTTTATTAAAATACGATTTAACGTTGGCTACTGTACGTGTAGTATTATCTGTAGCACACTCAACAAAAACCAAAACACCATGAGGCCCTTTGCCCTCGTATGTCACTTCAACCATCGCCTCAGCATCTTTGCCTGTAGCCCTCTTGATGGCATTATCGATATTATCTTTAGGCATGTTTTGGGCTTTGGCATTCTGAATAGCGGTAC
>DNTK01000539.1 GCA_003508755.1 Bacteroidales bacterium
ATCAGAAGGAAATGAAAGGGTTGATTGAGTATACCCTCGATAAATTGGTTTAAGGTAAAGAGTTTCAAGGTTAAACCTCATTAACAAAAAAAACAGGAAATTTCATTTTTCACTTTAAGCTTCTAACTTCCAACTTTATTAAAACTGAAAATAAATAAAAGGTGTAAGCTCTGCCGAAATCGATTGGTAGATAACGAAGATAATGGCACTTGCAATAAATACTTTTTGGTACAGTGGTCGGTTTATAAACCAATCGCGGTAAGTACATTTTACCTTATCGGGCAACCAATGTATTACTAATCCAAATACCAGCAAGCTCAAAACTTTCCAATAGCCTGTGAGCATTTCAGGTACGGCCTCCCAGCCAAAATTACCTGTAACCTGCGATAATAATTCATAAGTTCCCTGCATCGACTCACCCCGAAACCAGATTCGGGTAAAAGTGATAAAAGTAAAGGTAAGTGCAATGCGCCAGGTGTTTATCAGCCAGTGGTTGCTATGTTCGTAGGGGCTTACCCTTTTCCAGAACTTATATACCACAAGCCCTAAACCGTTTAATCCGCCCCATATAACAAACATCCAGCTCGACCCATGCCACAACCCCCCTAAAAGCATGGTCATCATAAGATTGATATTGGTGCTCACGGTTAACTTTATTCCCGGGAAGAACCGGGTAAGAATCCAAATAAGTCCGATAAAGAATACAAATATTGGAATAAAGAGGAGCTTTCCGGTGAGTAACACAACAAATACCAAAACTACACCCAGGCTGATGTATGTGAAGGTGGAAGCCCCTCGGTTACCACCCATCGGAATGTACAGGTAATCCTTTAACCACGAAGAGAGAGAAATGTGCCAGCGTTTCCAGAAGTCGCCAACATTTTTTGCTTTGTACGGAGAATTAAAGTTTTTGGGCAGGTAGAAGCCTAATAACATTGCAACGCCAATGGCAATGTCGGTGTATCCAGAGAAATCGCAATATACCTGCACAGAATAACCAAACAGCGCCGATAGGTTTTCAAAACCTGAGTACGATGCCGGGTTTGCAAATACCCGGTCAATAAGGTTAATGGCCAGGTAGTCTCCGATTAGCATCTTTTTTGTGAGGCCTTTGAGTATCAGGTAAACACCATATCCAAATTCGTAATGTGTTAATTTATATGACTTATAAAGCTGGGGTATAAAATCTGCAGCACGCACAATGGGGCCAGCTACCAGCTGCGGAAAGAAAGAAACATAGAAACCAAAATCGGCAATACTTTTTACTGGTTTTACCAGCCCGCGATACACATCCAATGAGTAACTTATGGTTTGAAAAGTAAAAAATGAAATACCGATGGGCGGCAGGATTTTGCCCAAATCAAAACTTGTTCCAAACAAGGCATTTGACCATTTTGCGGCGTGTGTTACTACTTCAAGGTTGGTATTAAATACGGTATTAATTGTTTCTGTAAAAAAGTAATCGTATTTAAAAAAGGCAAGAACTCCAAGGTTTAATGCAATGCTCAAAGCCACCCAAAGTTTCTTTTTTAGCGTATTTGTTGAACGGTAAATAGCATGTCCGATTCCATAATCGGTCAGAGTAGAAAACAAGAGGATAAAAAAGAATAAGCCACCTGTTTTGTAGTAAAAGAACAAGCTAACCAGGAATAGATAGAGGTTTCTCAAGCTTTTATGCTTGTATAAGATACTGTAGAGGGCGAGAACAATTGCAAAAAATCCCCAAAAGAAAAAACGGGTAAAAATTAAGGGATTGTTTTGATCAAAAACAAATATGTTCCTAAGGCCTTCTATCATTTGTTATGCTCTGAGAAGTTGTAATATTTTGGGTTAATTTTTTTGCCTCAAAATAGGTTTTACTGCGCAAAGTAATGTTTTTTTCCCAGCCTCTGAGAAAAGCAGTGACAAACAGATCGCCCTTTAACAAATATCCTGGTCGTGTAAAATGAACCCGATCGTATTTCATAATTCCATATCGGTACCATTCCTGGGAGGAGTTTAGGCCACCCATAATACTAAAGAAATCCCATACAGCATAATTTTCCTCCTGAACAATTTTAAATATCTCTTTTCTTATCTGAAGGGTATTTTTATTCACATAACGTTTATAGTAATATGCATCATTCGGAACAGTAATCATGATACGGGTATTAGGACATGCTTGCCTGGTGGTATTAATTAATTGCCTGTATTCGCGGTAATATTTTGGGGTATTGAAATGTTTGGTATTTCCATCATTGGTACCGATAGAAAAAATTACAAGGTCGGGGTTTAATTGTGCAATTTGCTGTTTATACAACGCACAGTTAAGGTACGATTCCAGTTTGGCACCGTTCACCCCAATGGCATGGTAAACAATTCCCGGATTGTCGTTCTCGAAATTGAAACCAAATAGGGTAAACTTGGCGTCAGTGCTATCGGATTTATTTACCACAAGTTCTAAAGTATTTGCAGGCAGCACATTAAAAGCTGTATAACCACCAATGGAATCATAGACACCCGAAAAAGCCGAATCTGCATTTACTATTGAAAGATTATACCTGCCAGGAGTATGAAATACCTTCACATGGTTATAACTAAAATTGGTCAGCGAATCGTTATTCAGGTTAATTGAAATACTAGCTAAGGTATCGCTGGTACTAACTGAATAGCCTGCCAAACCCAGCTGACAGGCAGGTTTATATTTTGTGTTTTTACAGAAATCCCAATTACCGGTATAGCTTACCTGGTAATTCCACGGATTATTGGTCTGAGCAAGGGTGTATGGAAAAATAAAACCTCGTCCTCCATTCATGTCATATTGAATCGATTGCAATTGTTTCCGTATTTGGTGTGTGTAGATATCGGCCTGTATGTGGGATCCTCCAATATGAACAATGTTTAGTTTACCCTTGCCAAACAACACAATGCTATCTATTTTATTATAGATTGGGTTAAAATAAGTACTATCGGACAGAAATGTTATTTCATTCTTGCTGTAGTTGATAAAGGGATATCTTTTGATACTCAGAAAATAATCGCCCTCCTGCGCTGAAGCAAGCAACACTAAAGCGGTAAGAAGATATATTACCAATCCTTTTTTCATTTGGCTACAAGCGATTTGTTTCTTCCATAAAGCACATATTCATACATGAAGGCATTGTAAAACATATTGGCAATAATTTTAGCACCCCGAGGTGTAAAGTGTACGAAATCTTTGGTGGCCAGCGAGGGTTCTGCAAATACCCAGCTAGGCATAGAATTTTGTCCGCCCATGGCTTCGTACATATCCCAATAGGCTGCATTGGCTCTAAATGTTGCTTTCTTCAGGGCATCACGTATCAGCTCAATATTGGGATATGATTCATAGCGATTTTTCACCTTCCTGGACATATCGGAGGGACCAATAACTATAATTTGAACTCCCGGGGCATGTTGTTTTATAAATGCCAATTGTGCATAAAACCAACGCTCGTAAAAGGAATAATTCGTCCGAATATTGGGCACTACATTTCCTCCGAACTGTAGGATCATGAGTTTTACTTCCAGTTTTTTAACGAGTTCGCTGAACAATGCAGCATTGGTTTTATTAAACACCAACCCGGCACATCCTCGCATGGCAATATTGTCGACAGCTACGCCACTTTTTGCATCAAGGGCTATACCATAAACTTCGGGACTAATTGTACTTTCCAATTCAAAATGCACATTGTTTACAGGTTCGTTGAAAAACCATTGTATTTGGTGCAGGTCCATAGTCGGGGCATAGACACCCTCATCCGCAAGTTCATCATTCACGGTGAGTTTAACCGAAAAACTGTCAGTGTTATTCCCATAAAACAATCGGCACTGGTCAAACTTTTTAGTGTTTTGATACGAATAGGGCGATTCGGTTATTGAAATCCAGGCGCTTTGCTTTTCCCTTATTAACCTTGCTGTATCAACTGGCTGAGCAGTGAAGGTTGAAAACCCGGCCAAAATACCATAACGGTTGTGGGTGATGTTGGTGTCCCTTTTTCCATAGAGCGTATATCGGTTCCAGTTTTCAGAAGCATCATGAAATATCGAAAAGCTGAAGTCGTATAGCTGGCGTGCAGGAATAAGTCCAACACCACTACCACCAAATTTCTTCTGAAGGCGGTTTCGAAGAAATGATGTGATGCGATCGCCTTCGATTTGTGAATCGCCGTAATGCATGATGCGGATCACCTTTCCCTGACTCTGAGCCTTTTCCATAGCTTCAAATACCGGGTAAAGAATTTGATTGTTGCGTTCAGGAAATTCAATACGTCTCACACTTTGTTTCAGGCTGTCAATATTGGCTCTGATGGTATCAAAACCAATAAGGGTAGTTGAATCTATTTGTGTATTCCCCAATAGCGAATCGTTTACAAACTGATTTTGAGCGATAATATCACTGATGTCGGCATATTCGTTTTGAGGTGTAAAGAGTTCTTCTGCTTGAAAAAAGCGAATATTCATATCGCCAAAAATCTTCAGCCCATCTTTAGGTATCAATAAAGAGGTGAACAACAGCAAAGTAAATACCGATAATAGAAATAACAGAGTGATATGTGGCCTGTAGCGCATCAAGCAGTATTTCTGTTCTTAAGATTTTGGTTTAATTCGTAGTTTCTGGCCAGGTTTCAGCGAGCTGGCATTTGAGATGTTATTCCAGCGCATAATATCTGTATCGGTAACACCGGGGTAAAGTTTTGCAATATCCCAGAGTGTATCGCCCGAGCGTACGGTATATATTTCAAATTCACCATTGTTGTCGTCAATGGGTTCTTCCTTTTTCATTGGAGCAACGGTTTTGCCAATTCTGGCTTGTTTTTCGGCATAGGTTAAATTATCTAAATCGCGGTATTTTTCAGCTTTGGTTTTGTGTTTATAAATAGAAAGTTTTTGGCCAGATCGAATCATATTTCCACGGATGTTGTTCCAGTAGCGCAAATCAGAAGTGCGCACTTGGTACCATTGAGCTATTAATCCCACAGCATCTCCCGATTTTACGGTATAAGTCAGTTTTACATAGTCTTTGCCGGGAGTCTTAGGGGCATAATTGGCATATTTTGGCGCAGCAACTTTTGTTGCATTAAAGAACGCCGAATCTTTATATGAGTAAATTGAATCCTGAAAATCGATAAAACTGAGGGCATCATTGGCTGGCAAGCGCAATGCATAAGGTTTTATTTGTCCTGGCACAATATCATATCGGTACTGTGGATTTAAATCCTGAAGCAGTTTATGGGGAATAGCTAAAACTTCTGAAACCTGCTTTAAATGCAGCTTTTGTTTAACCATAATGGTATCCACCCGCAAGGGGAGGTCAATTGTTTTAGGAGTAAGGTTATGCTCTTTATAATAGTTCATGGTGTAAGTAGCCGCAATAAATGCCGGTACGTGGCCCCTTGTTTCACGGGGAAGGTAATAGTAAACTTCCCAGAAGTTTTTTTTACCACCGGCTCTTCGTATGGCTTTGTTTACATTTCCGGGACCGCAGTTGTAAGCAGCTACCGCCAGCAACCAGTCGTCGTACATGGTATGTAAATCCCGGATGAACCGCGCTGCAGCATGGGTAGCTTTAATGGGGTCCATGCGTTCATCGACAAGTGAGTTTATTTCGAGTCCGTAAACACGGCCGGTACCATACATGAATTGCCATAACCCAACTGCGCGGGCTCTGGAGTAGGCCCTTGGATTCAGTGCCGATTCAATAATCGACATGTATTTTAGTTCGTTTGGTACACCATAATAATCGAATATTTCATCAAATACCGGGAAATAATGTTCTGAGAGTCCCAGCATTACTTCAACTGATTTACGTTTTTTTATGGTATACACTTCGATGTACCGTTTTACCACATTATTGTAATCCATACTGGCTACAGCCGGAATTCTGTCGAGCCGCAGTTTATATACTGAATCTGTAAATTGCGGAATGACAGTTTCTTCTAACTCCGAAGAGGAATCCTTTAAGCTTTCTTCGACATAATAGAGTTTTAATACACTATCGACATTCGCATCAAAGCTTGCATCGAATGCTGCCGTATCGGGCATATCTACAATGCTATAAGCAGTGTCGATGACAAACTGAATTGTATCGTTATTAGCTGAAATAAATTGTGTGGTTAGAAGAAGTGAAAGGGATAGTATTGTGGTTTTCATTATAATAAGTTAAAATCGAAGTTGAATATAAACACCATAGCTTCCTGCAGCATATGTATTCGGCACCGGAGGAGTAATGGTTGGATGCCAGTGAAGCGACAAGTCCTGGCTGATATCATAATCGAGCATATGAGCATCCACCATCGCATCAATAATGTTAGCTACATACAAGAGGCCCATGAAGATAATGGCTCTGTCGCGATGTCGTCTGTAATAGTCTTTATATTGTGTAATGGTGCTCTGTTCCAGATCCCTTATCTCAGGATCTGTGATAGCATCCTGTCCGCCATCGCTGTATTGTTCGTTAGCCAGTTTAAAACGATGATAGTAATTGTTGTTATAATTATAGTAAGTGTAAAGAGCCAGGCCACCGCCCCAAATGAGTGGCACCTTCCAATATTTCTGGTTGTAGACTTGACCCAGACCGGGCACAATAGCAGAACTGATTGTAGCCAGGCGTGGCGAATGATTTCGAGTACGCCTGGCAGTATCAATGGCAATATCATCGTCAATGATAATGGTTTCTGGCTCTCCGTCCTCATCTATGGCAAATACTTGAAGTGTATCTGCCTGGCCATAAACAGTTGCACCTAAAACAAACCAAGCACCCACCAGGATGCTTGAGATGAAATATTTCTTAGAAAAAAGTTTTCGCATTTACAAAATGTTCTCAGGCATTTAATTTGTCAAAAATAGCAATTATTCTTTCCAAATCTTCATCCGAATTAAACGGGATGACAATTTTACCTGAGCCATTTGTATTTCTTTTGAAATCTATTTTGGTTGAGAAGAATTTCGCCAGGTCGGTCTGAAGCGATTCATACTCGCTGCTTCCGTTTTTTTTAGCAGGTTTCTCCTCTTTAGGCAGGTGAATATTTCTTACAAGTTCTTCAACTTTTCGTACCGATAATTCCTGTTCAATTATTTTGTTAAAAATCTTTAATTGATCAATTGGCTTATCGATATTTACCAAAGCGCGGGCATGTCCCATGGATACTTTTCGCTCTTTAATGCCTAACTGAATGTCGGCAGGTAATTTAAGCAAACGCAGGTAGTTGGTTACGGT
>DNTK01000093.1 GCA_003508755.1 Bacteroidales bacterium
GTACTGCGTGCTAACCTTGCTAAAAAACAACTCGATTTTGGTTTAGTAGAAAACAGGGCCTCAGACCAGAAAAATTAACCATTATTCTCTAACGACAATAGCCACACAGATCGATTTAGCTGACGTCTTAAACGTTGTAATTCATTAATTGCTTCCATTTTATCCGAAAACGAACCGATAGTTACCCTGAAATATCCGTCATTTTCGATAATTTCAGGTGAATATCCTTCTTTAATAAGTTCTTTGCGGGTTAACTCTGCATTTCTTAATCCCCTGAAGCTACCTGCAACCAGAAAGAATGAAGGATAAGCTGCAGCTTTGTTTATTGAACTGGCTTGCTCAGAATAGTATAGCGCCGATTTTAGACTTGTTGATTCCGATAGGCTTTCATCAATTTTTTTCTGGATAGAGTCGGAATAATGGCTATTGCCGATTATAATCATTTCATTATTTTCTGCATTATCACCTATATTAAACAGGTATAAATCAAATTTCGATGAAATAAAAATTGTCAGTATCAATAACAGGCATATAAGACCGATTCCAACAACTACAAACAATAACGTGTTACTCCTGGGTCGTATTTTTAGTTCTTTTGTTTGCCGTTCTGGTTTTTCGATAGATTTTTCAAATGGAAGCGCATCAAGACCGAATGATTCGGCCAGGTAATTCTCATTCTCAAATGGCGAAAAATCGATACTATTCCCTAAACCTTTTGTGAATAAGCCTACACCTGCAATAATGATTTCGCGGTTTTCGTCAAGCTGGGCATTAAGCTCCTGGACATAACTCCTTATTAAAACAGATGCCTGTTCTTTTTTAATATTCAAATGTTTGCACAAATGATTTTCAAGTACCTCTCCTCCTTTAATGTAATCGGCCCTGAACTGAACCTTTTTGGTGGGGGGTAACATACGTTTATGCACCACATCATACTCTGCAGCAGCATAGTGTGTCTCGAATCCGCCAAAATCCGGCAGAATCACACACTCATTCAACAAAATAAGTTCCCGTATATAAGGCGCTAAATCCAACAACTAATTATTTAAACTACTAAAGTACTATTTGAACAAATATATATGTTTTAATGAGATTACAATTTTTTAACATAAGTTGAATTGTTTCTGCTTGTGAACTTTGCAAGCAGGTGTTGACAAACGGCGTATTTTAATTATTTTCGCCTAAAATTTAATACTATGGATAAAATCCAGATGGTTGATTTGCATAATCAGTACAAGCATATTAAACCAGCCGTTGATGATGCCATTCAAGATGTAATTAATTCAAGTGCCTTTATAAATGGGCCCCAGGTAAAATCATTTAAATCGGATCTTGAAAAATATTTGGGCTGCAAACATGTTATTCCCTGCGCCAATGGTACCGATGCCCTTCAAATAGCACTCATGGCTTTAAAAGTTCAACCCGGTGATGAAGTTATACTTCCTGATTTTACCTTTATTGCCACGGCCGAAGTTATTGCATTGCTCGGGTTAAAACCAGTTTTTGTAGATGTTGACCCCGATAGTTTCCTTGTTGATATTGAGCAAATAGAGAGCGCCTTGTCATCCAAAACAAAGGCTATTATTCCGGTACACCTCTATGGTCAATGTGCGAATATGGATGAAATTATGAAGATTGCAGTGCCCAGGGGTATTGCTGTCATCGAGGATAATGCGCAGGCCATTGGTTCCGATATCCTGTCAAACGGTACATGGAAAAAATCAGGTACAATCGGGCACATTGGATGTACCAGTTTTTTCCCTTCGAAAAACCTGGGCTGCTATGGCGATGGTGGAGCCTTATTCACAAACGATGACAAGCTGGCCGAAGAAATGGCCTGTATTGCCAACCATGGCGCAAAAGTAAAATACTACCACGAACAAGTAGGTATGAATTCGCGCCTGGATACTATACAGGCTGCCATTTTGCAGGTTAAATTAAAACACCTTGATACTTATTGTGAGGCCAGAAGGGAAGCTGCAAAAAGGTATGATACCCTTTTACAGGATGTTAATCAGGTAAAAATACCTTGCCGTGTAAGTCATTCAACACATGTTTTTCATCAATATACCTTAAAAGTTGAAAACCGGGACGACCTCAAGACCTACTTAGCCTCTAAAGCAATTCCGTCCATGATCTACTATCCTGTTGGAATGCACAATCAAAAAGCCTACAAAACCTCCGGAAAGTTTAAAGTATCGGATGAATTATGCCGTACAGTATTATCTTTGCCTATGCACACAGAATTGAGAATTGAACAACAGGAGTACATCATTGATACCATTAAAGAATTCTATCGATCATGATTGAAGATTATTTTGCCCACTCCACAGCAGTAATTGATGAAGGATGTACTATTGGTGCAGGAACTAAAATCTGGCATTTTTCCCATATTATGCCAAAGTGTATTATCGGAGAAAGGTGCAATATAGGACAAAATGTAGTTGTTTCACCTGATGTTTCTTTAGGAAATAATGTAAAAGTGCAAAATAATGTTTCGATATATACAGGTGTAAACTGTGAGGATGATGTATTTCTGGGTCCTTCGATGGTATTTACCAATGTAATCAATCCACGAAGTGCTATAGTCAGAAAAGATGAATACATGCGCACACTTGTAAGAAAGGGAGCCTCTATTGGAGCAAATGCCACCATTGTGTGTGGAAATGATATTGGCATGTATGCATTTATAGGAGCTGGAGCGGTAGTTACGAAAGAAGTACCAGATTATGCCCTGGTAGTTGGAAATCCTTCGAAACAAATTGGCTGGGTGAGCGAGTATGGGCATCGCCTGCATTTTAATGAAGAGGGTCTTGCAAACTGTCCGGAAAGCAACCAGGAATATCAATTAAAGGGAAACACTGTTAAACGCATTAGTTAAATGGAAAAAATTCTTGTTACCGGCGGCACAGGCTATATTGGCTCTCACACTGTTGTAGAACTTCTTCAAAAGAAATACACGGTAATTATTGCTGATAACCTGTCTAACTCGACCATTGAAGTAGTTGATGGCATTGAAAAAATTACCGGTATTCGTCCCTATTTTGAGCAGGTTGATATATGTGAAAAAGAGAAGGTGAATGCTCTTTTTGAGAAATATAAAGATATAAAAGCAATCATACACTTTGCTGCATTTAAAGCTGTCGGCGAATCAGTGGAAATGCCTTTGGAATATTACCAGAACAATTTAATATCATTAATGAACTTGTTAGAGGTTATGAAAAAGTACAATCAGCCCGGATTGGTTTTTTCTTCTTCCTGCACTGTATATGGCCAGCCCGATCACCTTCCGGTAACTGAGAATGCACCTGTTAAAAAGTCCCTTTCGCCTTATGGAAACACCAAACAAATCGCTGAAGAAATAATTGAGGACACCCTAAAAGCACATCCGGACCTAAAAGCCCTTTCATTAAGGTACTTTAATCCCATTGGAGCTCATCCATCGGCATTCATCGGTGAGTTGCCCAAAGGTGTTCCACTTAACCTGGTTCCATTTGTTACACAGGCTGTGGCAGGTATACGGGGCAAGTTGAAAGTGTTTGGCAATGACTACAATACTCCTGATGGCACCGCCATCCGCGATTACATTAATGTGGTTGATTTAGCACGGGCGCATATTGTTGCAGTTGAGAGAATACTTGCAGGAAAGCAAAAAAGTAATTATGAAATGTTCAACATTGGAACAGGCAGGGGCTCATCAGTTCTTGAGATCATTCAGACCTTCGAAAAAGCAACCGGAGAAAAAGTTGATTATGAAATAGTTGACAGAAGACCTGGCGATGTTGAACAGGTATGGGCCGATACAAAATACGCCAATAAAGAACTTGGCTGGAAAGCTGATATTTCCCTGGAGGATACCCTGGCCTCTGCCTGGGCATGGGAGAAAAAAATAAGAAAACTGAAATAATTAATGCGATGGAAAGAAATATTTTAATTACCGGAGGAGCAGGCTTTATCGGTTCCCATGTGGTACGATTGTTTGTAAATAAGTATCCTAATTACCGGATTATTAACGTGGATAAATTAACCTATGCCGGAAACCTGGAAAATCTAAAAGATATTCAGGATGCACCCAATTATATGTTCGAGAAAGTTGATATTGTTAACAAGGAGGAAGTAGAAAGGGTTTTTAAAAAGTACAATGCCGATGGTGTTATTCACCTGGCCGCAGAATCGCATGTAGATCGTTCCATTACCAACCCGAATGAATTCATCTTTACCAATGTAGTCGGAACCGCAAATCTGCTGAATGCTGCCGTAAAGTTTTGGAAGGACAACATGAAAGGTAAATTATTTTATCACGTATCAACCGATGAAGTGTACGGTTCGCTCGATGATGGCGGCTATTTTTATGAAGATACATCATACGATCCCCAAAGCCCTTATTCAGCTTCTAAAGCGAGTTCTGATCATTTTGTAAGGGCTTATAACAACACTTACAAACTGCCTGTTGTTATATCGAACTGCTCCAACAATTACGGTCCTCATCAATTTCCTGAAAAGCTGATTCCATTGGTTTTTAATAACATTTTAAAGAAAAAGCAAATACCGGTATACGGCAAGGGTGAAAATGTTCGCGACTGGTTGTATGTGATCGACCATGCCCGGGCCATTGATGTAATTTTCCATAAGGGAAAAATTGGAGATACGTATAATAT
>DNTK01000418.1 GCA_003508755.1 Bacteroidales bacterium
GAGAATCTTCAGGAAATAGAAGATGAAGGTGAGATTTACGAGAGTATAGAGGATATATGGCCGGATTATCCCAGTAAAGACGATTTCTTTTTTAATGAAGATGAATATTAACAAGAAGCGGAATTCAGGAATTCCGCTTTTTTGTTAGAAAATATCATAGCGGTCCCTTGGTCTTAAGCTATCAAGCCATTGAAAACCCTTTAAACGAAGTTTATTCTCAGGTGCCTGATCCAAAGGGTACATGCCACCATTGGGTTTTACATAAAAATTAATACGGTGTACTTCACCATTTTCCAGGAATATTTTAATGTTGGAGCACTCGCTTAAATTAACTCCGACAATATCTGATGTATCATCATCCAAAGGAAAATAAACTGATTGCCCGTTGCCCATCACATCGATTTGCCTGAGCTGCTTCTCACTGAAATGACAAATCATGTTTTTACCCTTTATCTGGTTAAAAAAACTGGTATCCACCTTGCTAGCAATAAAAGACGCATTGTAGAGATACATTTTCTCCAGGTTCTGATTCTTGGTCAGAATATCAATCTGGTTGGCCGATACTTGGTGGCTACCGGTCCATAAAACGGGGTTAAAATACATTCTTACTGTAGAATCTGCAAAGCTGTAAACGAGCGAATCACAAATTCCCTGGACATTATATCGGTAGAATCTTACTTTGTAATAGGCAAAAACAATTTTGTTGCCAGCTGTATCCGGATAAGATAAAATACTGTCGGCATGTAAAAATAAAGAATCGCCTTCTGGGGTAAACTGAATAAATTGAGCACTGTCTGTTAGAAATGCGTATTCAGTGTTATCATTGTACTTTGCTTTGTTTCCCAGCAATATTACACTACGCTCGTTTTCGAGTATTCTGACCTGATCGCGGGCCAGACCATCACCAGTGTTTTTATTGTAATAAATATACTCGCCATAGATAGTTTGCTTTTCGTTGCTGGCCCAGGCGTTGTGTTTAAGTTCTGCTAAATCGAGTTGAGTGTCGTACCAACCTTCTTCGCCATAAATATGGCTGCTGTCGCCTATTACATCTGTGGGTCCAAAAAAACTGGCAATTCCTGACTCGGTGTTGTATTCAACCGTATCGGAATACATCACGTAATCGGGGTTTGTAATGATTACACTATCATGAAATACAAATGTTTTTTGCTGTGTATAATAAAACCCCTTTATGCTCTCCAGGGTATTGTCTTTGTTTACGGTGTGGCCGTAATTATCGTAATAACCTTTTCCAATGCCGAGTTCGTAATATAGTTTTTCGGTTTTTAAGGTGGTTTCCTTATTCACCAGTTTTACATTGCCAGTAATGGTAGCCTTTTTTGTATTGCCATCGTAATGAAGCAAATCGCCATACAAGAAGAGGGTATCTCCCTGGTTGATAAAAATATTATCGAATGCATCGAGTGAGTTCTTTTTTGAAAAGAAATAAGCACTGTCGCAGTACATTTTTGCTCCACCATGAATAAATTCTACATTATCGAGCAAGCGTTGAGCTCCCCTGCCAATGCGCTTATCTACCTCTACATAATCGGCTCTGTATTTTATTCGAGCTTCTTTTCTTTTTTGTGCATGTAAAGAAGGCAGGCAAAAGAATAAAACTGCGACCAACAGCAGTATTTTTAGAAAGCTTCTCATATTAATTTTTCCATGCATCTATATTAAAGCTACAATCCTTATAAGGAGCTTCAAGGCGAATATAGGTGTCTCTTGCTTTTTCCTGCACCCATTTGTTAACAACCCTGGTTTGTTTTTCCTGCAGTGCCATATTTTTGAGCAGGGTATAATCCTGGGTTAAATTTGCCAGGTGGGGTTCACTTCTCGATTTTAATTGGATTATTTTGTAAACAGTTTTGCCTTTATCGTCGGTAGATTCGAATGGATCGGATATTTTCCCTTCGGTAAGGTTTCGAATAATATAGTATTCAGAAGTTGGAAACTCATCTACCCTAAATTTGGTGGTTTGCGTCTGTGGGTTTACTCGCACTCCGCCATTCATGCGTGTATCTTCGTCCATCGAAAAATACAATGCCGCTCTTTCGAAACTTATGCTATCAAGGCGTATTACTCTTGCCAAACTATCTAAATGGCGATTTGCTTTCTCTTTTGCCTCATATGAAACTTTTGGTTTCATTAATATGTGGCGGGTCTTTATTCTATCTTCTGTTTTATCAAGTAGCTGTATGATATGAAATCCAAACGATGATTCAACAATTTTGGAAACCTGATTTTTCTTTAAAGCCAGGGCAGCTTTGGTATAGGCCGGATCCAGATCAGTCTTTGCAGCCCAGCCAATATCTCCTCCGCGCGAAGCCGATGGGCCTTCGGAATATAATACCGCCAGGGTGGAAAAGCTTTCGCCATTCAAAACCCGCTCACGCAGTTTCAGGAGTTTCTCTTTTACTTCGAATACCGCATTTTCATCAGACCTGGGGTAGATAACAATCTGACTTATTTCAATCTCAGAATCAATGTATGGAATACTATCTTTGTGCAGCTTATTAT
>DNTK01000585.1 GCA_003508755.1 Bacteroidales bacterium
CGTATAATATTTTCACTTGAGAGGGTTTTAACCTTAATCTCACGAGCACCATCAAGTGTAGGTTTATCATTAACTTTTAAAAGCACAACCTGGTTTGCCAGGTTCTGAAAATAAGAATAGATATTTTTATTGGTAGTGATTTCCTGTCCATTTACAGCCAAAATATAATCACCTTCATTTACATTGAGCCCGGGTGCTGATAATGGGGGAACAGAGCTTCTGGACCAATCGGTTATGGAATATATTTTTTTAAATGTATATCGGTTCGATGCAGCATCTTCCTCATAATCGGCACCAAGCATACCAGTTCCAATCCTTTCAGCTTCACGCTTATTATCGCCTCCATACACATATGTGTGTGAAGTATTAAGTTCTCCAATCATTTCGCCAATAATAAATCCAACATCCTGGCGGCATGAGGCAACTTCCATGAGTTTTGCATATTTTTCTTTTACTGCAGGCCAGTCTTGTCCGTGCATGCCGGGTTCGTAAAAGAAGTCACGTTCCAGACGCCATGCCTCATTATAAATTTGCATCCATTCGGCCTTGGGATCCATATGCATATTCAAACCACTCAGGTCAAACGATTCTCCCTCACCATGAGCAGCAGCCACGCGCATATGTAAAACATTATTCTCTTTAAGGTAAACAATAGTCTCTCCATTTGCAGATAAATCATAACGATTGATTTCTTTTACTATCTCCTTGGTTTCTTTTGATTCGAAATTATAGCTGTGCAAATCCATTGTTTCCGGTTTTCGAAACTCGAAACGGTTAAAATCGCCTTCATCTTTATTCAGGAAGAATAAATCTGTTTCTGTAGCAGAGAGATATCGGTAATTGCCTGGTTCAACCGGCAATGCTTCAATTCTATTGCTAATATTGTCGAAATCAATAGCTCCTGTTCTGTTTTTAATTTCTGTTGCCTCCTCCGAAAGCAGTGAAGGTATGTCTTTTCTAAGTGTGGCATAATAAATACCAGCAACGTTTTTGTATACCATTTCCCATTCGAAATCGCAAAATGTTGGATTAAATCTGCGGTTCGAAATAAAAAACAGGTAATTGCCATCTTTTGAAAACACCGGGTGAAAATCGTAGAAAATCGTACTCAGGGGGTACGATTTATCTTCATCAAGTGAATAAATGTATACCTTGTTAAGTAAAGTTTCGTCCATTTTTGAATATGCAATATACTTACTGTCTGGAGACCAGGTATAATCATAAATGGGTTTTAGGTCCATCGAAACATCGATATTTTCATATTCGGCTTTATCAACTTTTTGCAAGTTTTTTGATGCGATATCTAGCACATACAAAGTAAGGGTCTGGTCGGTAAAAGCCAGCATTTCGCCATTGGGCGACCATCTGAGCGAATGCCTGTAACCATCGGTGAAGTTGGTTAGTTTAACGGGTGTTTTTTTGGCTTTGCTATCGATTAAGTAAACATTGTTTTCGCCATCGGTATCAGAAATATAGGCCAGTTGTTTACCATCTGGTGACCACACAGCATGTCTGTCATTTGCACCTGAATTGTTAGAAATATTGCGGGTAACATCACCTTTAGACGGAACAGTAAACACCTCGCCACGGGCAACAATTAATGCTTGTTTGCCATCCGGAGATGATTTTACATCGGTAATAAAATCCTTGACATTTTTTATGTAAGGACGTGTTTCAGGGGAATCGCTTAAAATTTGAATATCCACAGGATTGGTACTACCTGTTTTGGTATCAAATACATATAATTGCGCTCCTAGTTCGTAGATTATTTTTTCCTTTCCCATTGAAGGGCGGCGGATATCGTAGTCACTATGCGTCGTCAACTGAACGATTTCCTTGGTTTTGGGATCAACAGAGTAAATATTCAGATGGCGGTCGCGGTCTGAGCTGAAATAGATTTTTCCATCTATCCACATGGGTATCCTATCGGTGCCATCAAAATTTGTTAGGTTAGTTTCTTCATCTGTCTCGAAGTTATACAGGTATACTTCTTGAGCTGTTCCGCCTTTGTAGCGTTTCCATGTGCGGTATTCACGACTCACTTTATTGTAAGCCATCATTTTGCTATCGGGAGAAAAACTACCTTGAGCCGCTTCATGAAAAATCAATTGCTCCAGACCTGTTCCGTCAGGATTAATCATATATAGTTGCGAGAGCCTGGGAAAATTATTTCTCCTTGCGCTGAAAATGATCTTCTTCTCGGTGGGATGCCAACCCACAACTTCATCGTATCCGGGATGGTAGGTTACCCGACTAATTTCGCCTCCGAAGCGATTCATGACATATACATCAGAATTGCCATCATACTCTCCTGTAAAGGCAATGAGAGTGCCATCCGGAGAGAATTTAGGTTGTCTTTCATTACCATCATGTATGGTAAGGCGCTGTGCTATTCCTCCCTGACTTGGAACGGACCATATATCTTCAGCATGAACAAAAACTATCAGGTCGTCATGGATATCAGGAAACCGCATAAGCCCGTTCTGTGCCATGAGGTTTGAAGAAGTAATTACGAGGGTTAAGAATAAAAACCTAAAAAGGTTTTTTCGCATGTTTGGGTTCAGATACATAATAATAGTTTTTAGAGTTACATTGTTAAAAGGGTATTGCTGTTAATAAGCCAGAAGTTCGGAAATATAATTTCAATAAAATATGATTTTATTCCAAAGTAATTGGAAATACTGATTGCTAATAAAATCAAATCAAGTTAAGAAAAGCAGCCAGAAGCAACTAAGAATCAGGAAATGTTTTTCCTTGCCTGGTTTGTGGTCGATAGCTAGAATTCAGGACAAGGCACTGCTCCAATAGATTTTCTTTTTGGCAACAGGAATTTATATGTGAGGGAAATTTCGTGCGATCCCCTCGTATATGGAAGCAGGCTTGAGATGGTAAAGTCGTAACTGTAGCCAATATTAAAGCTGTTGGTTTTAATACCGGCAAGAAATATAAGAGCATCACCAATTTGTGAATTAAATCCGGGAATACCTCTGTACCATATTCCCAGAACAATAGGGTAGTTGTGCCAGTAGACTCCTATATCGAGTTGTTGCACCGGTCCTTGCTGCTTGTAAAGAAAGGCAAAGGTCATCACATCATCACTGGGCTTTAGAAGTTTACCCTTTCTGCGTACATCAATACCGCCATAGATCGAAATCTTCATGGGTATGATGGCTTCCGTGGAGTAGAGCGATACATTGGGCCGGAGCAAATGATCGACAGTTCCGCCTAACCAAAAACCTTTTGTATACGTAAGAAGAGAGGCTCCGGCATCAATATCCCGGGCACTTGCTAATGCGGGTGCCGGAGTAGAACCCGGTACATCCGGGCCATCAATTTCATCGATAAATTTTACATCCCCGAAAATACCATGCTGCAGGTAGGAAAATGATAAGCCGGGCCGTATTTGCCAAATGTTAAATACCTGTACATTATAGGAATAGTGCAATCCTGCCTGAACAACACCAAGATTGCTTGAGCCAGCCACATCAGAAACAAAGTTTACACCAACACCACTGTTAAATGAGCTAAAGTAATGATCGTACGAAACACTGTACGTTTTAAACGAAGATGGTTGATCGTACCATTGGTTTCTGTATTGAGCGGCAACGCGACTGCCCTCGGTGGCACCGGCGAAAGACGGTCCCAGGTAAAGTGGATTTGCATAAAATTGTGAGAAGTGAGGATCCTGACCCTTTGCCTGGAAGCCAAGTAGCACTATGAAAAATATATAAACAAAACGTTTTGCCAAAGTGGTATTTTTAAGCCTATTTACGCTAATATTTAAACAAAGGTTCTAAGATTTTGATAAATTTAGGAATATTGTTGTGGAACAGAAGATTAAGTTATAAACATTAAATAGCGGAATCAAGTGATTCCGCTATTTAGTATTATCGTGTCACTTCATCTCGTCCATGAATAAGAGTAACATCACCACTCACATCGAAAGGTTGTCCGTTGGTGTAGCGTCCCCGTGCCCTCCAGATATACACATCCTGTTTGGCAGGACTTCCATCAATGTAACCATTCCAGCCGCGGTTTACATCGCGTGATTCAAACACACGTGCTCCCCAGCGATTATAGATTTCAAGGCGGTATTCTTCCACACCGCTGCTAATAGGATAGAAAACGTATTTATTTCTGTTTTTCGTGTCATATTCGTCAGCCGGTCCGTCGGGGCTAACCAGGAAGGCAGTTGGGTAGTTTACCTTTCCCTCGGTCATAACAATTATTGGAGTTGGATGTATCAGAGAATCGTAACATCCAGCACTTGAACCGGCAATAAGACCTACATAATATTCTCCAACTTCCTCGTAGTACCACGATGGATCACGGTCGCGACTATCGGCTGCTCCACCAAAATTATTAGCGGCATCGAAATACCAATAATATTCAGTGGTATCGGCATATGAAGTCTGGTTAAAGAATTTAATCCAATCGTGGTCTGCCGTCTGGCTTGCAGCAAATACGACCGAATCGTTAAAGATAAAATCAACAACCGGCTTCGGATTAACATGAACAATCTTATAATCCCAGTTGGAACCACCGTCTCCTTTTACCACAAGTTTAACGGTATAGGTACCGGCTTCGTTAAAAGTAAAAGTAGGGGCCGGATCAGTCGATGTTTCACCTTCAATTCCAAATTCCCATTGGTAATCCGTTTCGTCAATGTACTTGGTTGTTGCAGAAAAATCAACGGTAAAAGGCTGACAACCCGAAATATCTTCAGCCAGATCGATTTGAGGCATGGGCGGATAAATAAAAATACT
Organism: Bacteroidales bacterium; assembly: GCA_003508755.1. Classification (GTDB taxonomy): domain Bacteria; phylum Bacteroidota; class Bacteroidia; order Bacteroidales; family UBA10428; genus UBA10428. Next base: position 4,767 of record DNTK01000585.1, read on the forward strand.
GTGTGAAATCGTATCACGGCATTCGGGATTTTCGGTGTTCCATGCCACCATTTGTACAGGAATCTGGTTATCGTTTTCATTGGCACCCCAGAAAAATTCACCATAAGTATATTCAAAGGTTTCTGCTGTTTGATTATCGATAGTTCCGTCACCATAATTCCATTCATACGACCAATTATCCTGGAAGACGGTTTCATTGCTGAAAGTTATAGGAGTAGCATCCTCTTCAACTCCGTAATCGGCCGGAAGTGGGCGTGGAATGAACTCGGCAATGGGCGAAGGATATACTTCGATCTGTTTTGTTGTATCAGCGGAGCAATCATAGAGCGAGCGAGCTTCGAAACGAACATCAAAGATTCTGTCACCGGGGGTTTCATTGACAAACCTGTAGG
>DNTK01000261.1 GCA_003508755.1 Bacteroidales bacterium
TCCATAGCCAATGATTTTATGATTGGTGTTTTTTGTATTTAATCCTGGTGTAATGTAGAGATTCTCCCGTGCAATTTTACTGAAATGATTTACCTCCAGGTTACCTTCGATGCCAAAGAAAGCCTCCATTACCTTTTCCACAATCTGAAAACTTAGTTGGGCTTCGGGGTAAAAATTGGTGCTGCCATAACTATTAAAATAAATATTAGCCCCTGCATGCACTTCCCACTGATCGCCTTTTTTTTGCAAAATAGGACGAATTTGAAATACATAATCGTTTTTACCTCTGTGGGTATCCAGAACAGAATGTAAGTAGTGGTAATTGGCGTGTAAATGAATTCTAAACTCTTCAACCATAAATGATAGGCTGGCAGGTATTTCTACATGATTTTGGCTATTGGCATAGTCATCCCCGAAATAGTCGGCGAGAAAGGCAACACGGTACCTTAAGGCTGTTGAATCGATATCGGTTGAATAAACCTCTGCCCTTGCAGTAAACTGACTGTACCATTGTCTGATATCTTCGGCGTCCATGGATGGTAAATCATCAGAAAAATTGGAAGTATTGTATCCATACAAGCGCAATTTATGGGTATTAAAGCCTACATCGCCTTCAACATTTAACTCTTTATAAAAACGTTTCCCATAAACAGAAAACCTGTTTATTCCATAACCAGCGGGTACTTTGTGCCCATTACCAAGTTTTAGCTTGTTGTGCGATGATTTGTGATAAGCATACGCCCCAACAGCATATTCTTTTGAGCGCAGGTTATGGATGCTAAACTCAGCCAAAGGGGTAGTGTAATTTCCAATTCCCAAACGAATTCTGCTGTTATACAACTTATCCAGTGGTGAACCCACAAGCTTTGCAGGTTTAATGGGTTTTATTTTATACCTGGCATCGATACGCGATGGCAACACACTGTAGTTTATTTCCGGTTGGGCTTTTAGTGTATCTGTCAGGCCTGGTATTACATTTAGTTTTTCTGCATCTTCAACATTTGGTTTGAAGGTGCTTTCCACAAACACCACTTTGTCCATCTCCTGAGCAACAAGAACCGAACAAAATAGGCTTAACAGAATGAATAGCTTTATGGCTTTTTTATGTTTTGGCATGGTTACTCGGTTTTACTTTCAATATTAACTTCCATCGATTCGTCCGGCTTTTCACTTCCTTCTGCATCTTTAAGTTTTTCGATTTCTTTCTTCTTGGATTTAGCCATCTCTAAAATGCCATCTTCGGGATCTTCGTAATAGTTTATGATGCTTTGCAGTGTTTCAATGGCCTGAAAATAGTTTTCACGTGCTGAAAATATCTCGGCCCACGTAATAAAGCTTCGGGCAATCCAATATTCGTGTGATGTGCTTCTATTGCTAAAAGCAAGAATTTCTTTTTCAGCTTCATCGATTTTTCCCTGTGCGAATAATATTTCTATTACCCGGTATTTCGATTCGGCTCCCTGGTAACTCAATACCTCATCCGACACTTCTGCGTATGCCTCCAGGGCTAGCATTTCACGTCCTGTTTCCTGTAATGCCCTGGCTTTTATAAAAGCTGCTTCGCGTTTTTCTTCTATGGTTAAGCCAGAAATTTCTAACACCTCTTTGGCAGCCTTTAATGCTTCGCTAAAATCACCTAGCTGATAATACGACTGCATAACAGACTTTTTGGCTTCTTTCAGGTTTCCTTCGGAGGACGATAACTGAGTGAGTTTTTGATAATGGGTAATGGCATTTGAAAAGTTTTTCCTGCTAAATTCCATTCGGGCCGACCCCAATAATGCCTGTTCTGTATACATGTTCTGAGGTTGAGCGAGAACATACGCAAAAAATTCTAAGGCTTCGTCATATTCCCGTGCCTGATAATGGCAATCGCCACCATAAAAATGGGCCTTCAACAGGTAAGAACCTGAGGGATATTCGCTGATGTACCGGCTAAAGGCAGGTTTAGCTTCCTCACATTTAGCTGTCATATAAAGTTTTTCTGCTGCAAGATAGGTAAGCGAATCCTTTTCATTTATGGTTAAGCGGGGCACGTTGCCATCCAGTCCATCCACAAAAGCTGAATATTCGTTTATCTGCCCCAAATCCACATAGATGTTTTTTAATCCTAGTAAAGCATTACGCGCTTCTTCGGTTCCATTAAAATTAGTTACCGCCAGTTTGTAATACTTTATGGCTTCCTGGTTATTATCTGCATTGTAATGCAGCAAACCGATCTGCACCAGTGCTTTTCCGGCATATTCGCTTTGGGGGTATTTGTTATACAGGGCTACCAGTGTTTCTATTGCCTGTGGCGAGTCTTGTAATTTGAGGTATTCCTGAGCAATTTCATAGTAGGCATCGTCGGCATAGACTGAGTTAGGATAATCTGCGGTTAGCTCGCGCAATATCGAAATCTTATCGAGTTCTTTTTTGGCCAATCCCAGGCAGATTCCTTTTTGTAACAAAGCATAGTCGGCAGATGATGTTTGCGCATCGAGCGAACGTTGGTAGAAATCGATGGCCTGAAAATAATTCTTTTGCATGAAGTAGCAATCAGCAATGCGAAGGTAACTGTCAGAAATATAAGAATTATCGACGGTGGCTGCACTTTCGGTAGTAAACTGCCTAAGCAGTTTAACGGCCTCGCTATAACGGTTCATTTTGTAATACGAATAGCCCATGTTGTAGTTCACTAATTTGTATTCTTCAACCGTATGCGCTATGGGAGCTTGTTTGAAATTCTGAAAGGCTGAAACGGCATCGGCATAGCTCCCCTGGCGATACTTCGACTCACCCAGCCAGTAAAGTGCCTTTGCTTCGCGTTGATTGTTATATCCGCTGTATTTTGTTGCATTTTTGAACATTTCCGCAGCTTCGGGAAACTGTTGCACATTGAAAAGCTCTATTCCACGGTTGAAGGCTATGCGTTGATAGGCTTCCTTTAATTCATCGTTTTTGTTCTCAACTCTGTCAATGGATTCCAGTGCTTTTCTGTAATTTCTGGATCCCAAATAGGCTTGAATAAGCAACCGCCTGGCTTCGTTAATTCTTTTTGACTCGGGGTAGGTTTCAATAAAAGTTTCAAAAGCCTGCACGGCATCGTTAAAAGGATCCCCTCCCACCTCAAAAGTCATGAGGGCATAATTAAACATCGCATCCTGTTTTATCATCGGATCGGCATCACCGCGCATGGCAGAAGCAAAAGCTTTCCGGGCATTCTCTTTATCCTCATTTTCGAGGTAACAGCTGGCCAGGTAATAACTGGCATTCTGCCCTAATTCCCCTTCGTTAACCGATATGCGCTCGAAGTATGGAATGGCCTTCTCGTATTGTGTGGTTTTATAATACGCATAGGCCAATTGGTACACGGCCTCGTTGGCAGGAGAAGATGCAGCCTCGGTATAACGTTCGAAATATGTAATGGCCTCCTCATATCTTTCAAGTTTAAAATAGGCTTCGGCAGTTATTCTGGCCACCTCAGCCAAACGCTTTTCTGTAACATTATCGATAATTCCCGGAGCAAAATCAATAATCTCCTGGTACTTACGCTGCATGTAATAAATTTGAACAATGTAATAAGGAGCAATCGGACCAAAGGTTTCATCGTCGGATAACGTGATAAACTCGTTAAGGGCGGTTTGGTAATTCTCCTCCTGGTAGTGGATATGTCCATAATAATATTGGGCCGGCGGCGTATATTTGGTTTGTTTATCCTTTATTTCAAAGAATGCCACTTTTGCTGCATCAAATTCTTTTTTCATGAAATGGCTGTAACCTTTTTTAAAATGCAGCTCAGCTTTATCCTCCTCGGTGAGGGAGTAGATTTTTACCTTGTCATAGGTATCGATGCAGGCCTTCCATTTTTTCAGGGTGTAGAAATATCCTCCGAGGCTGAACCAGGCTTCGTTTACCCTTGCTGAATTGGGATTGTCTGCTATAAATTTCGTTGTAAGAAACTCGGCATCGGCATTAAAAAGTCGAACTGCACATTGTGCAATGTAGAATTGCGAAAGGCTCTTTAACTCTGAATTATCCGGATAGCCTTCATAAGCCTGTTCGAATAACTTTTGTGCTGTATTGTATTTTTCCTTTTGAAATTGATCAATGGCTTCGCGGAATACAACATCTTTATCGGTATGGTATATGGTCGTTTGCGCTGCAGAAAAAACAAACAACTGCGTTAAAAACAGAAGGATCAACAAATTCTTCTTCATACGGAATGATTTTACGAACTGTGTTTTAATTCAAACCTGTTTGCATCCAAACACCTATCCGGCCTTCTTAAAATAAAGTCAGCTATTAAGCTGCAAGGTTGCTTGCAAATGGAATGATTAAAGGTATAACACAGTATAAGTT
>DNTK01000006.1 GCA_003508755.1 Bacteroidales bacterium
CAACTAAAGGATGCTATTTTGTTTTTTAATACCGGTGATAATTTCGGCATAAATAAATAAAAATTAACCAAGGTAAGTAAAGAGTAATCTATGTACACGAAATATTATGGAGTAACTGTAATTTTAAATTAAAAAGATATTATAATGGCAGTATCAAAAATCTTTCACAAAGGTAAAGAAATAGTCTATATATACTATAGAGGGTTACAGGAACAAGCAATGATTGAAGCAGTTAAAAAAGCTGAATCAATACTTCTCTTGGAAAATAAACCACAATTAGTCCTTGCTAATTTGAGTAATGCCTTTGCAACTCCTGGATTTATGGAGGTTAATAATACCGTAAGTAAAAATATAAAGCACTTAATTGAAAAAGGAGCAGTAGTTGGAATTACTGGTGCAAAATCAATATTATTAAAGGGCTATAACTTGATAATTGGTGGTAAAATGAACCCATTTTCCACAGAAGAAGAAGCCAAAGATTATTTAGTTAAGTAAACCATAATTAGTTTGAACTTCAAAGGGGTTTATTCTTTAAAAAAAAAAGAAAATGAGATGATTAAGTATTTAAATAGTATTAGAACCGAACTTATTAACAAGATTGTATTTATTACAGTATTGTTATTAACGCCTGCGTATATTTTTTCCTTGCTTAGATGGGTATATATTGGTTGGAACTCCACATATATAATACATTCAATATTATTTCTGATTATTTTATTTCTGTTTTTTTTCAGAAATAAATTAAGTCTTGATGCTAAAGTATATGGTATTGCCTTTCTGTATTTTGGTATTGCCATAACCGGATTGTACTACTTTGGATTCAGCGGTGGTCATTATTATTTTATGTTTGCCATTGCAATTCTTGCAATCTTATATAAAAAAAGAAGGGCTGTATCCTTATTTATTGTTATAATTTTGATTTACTCTGTTATAGGTTATTTATATGTAAACCGATATTTAGAACCTTCAACGGATTTAAACGAATATTCACACCTTTTACTTCAATGGTTTAGTCTTGGTTTATCAATTGTAACTTTATCATTTGTTTTTATCTATGGTTTTGGCATGTTCTTCAATAAACTTGTGGACTTAATAAATAGCAACCTTACACTGGAGAATAAGCTTAAAAGACATGTTGATAGTTTAGAGCAGTTAGTCGAGGAGAGAACAACTAATTTAAAGTCAGCGAACGAGGAATTGGAATTAGCATTAAATAGTTTATCTGAAATCCAATCTCATTTGATTCAAAATGAGAAAATGTCTGCTCTTGGCACATTAACTGCAGGTGTTTCACATGAAATTAACAACCCGTTGAATTATTTGATGGGAGTTTATGTAGGGCTTTCTGATTATTTTGGAGAATACGAGAGTAAGGATAATGAAAAAACAATGTTGTTGTTAAAGAGCCTGAATATTGGCATTGAACGGATTTCTGCTATAGTACAAGGCCTAAATCAATTCAGCCGAAACAATGAAGATATGGACGAAGATTGTGAAATACACCCAATACTTGATAATTGCTTGGTTATGCTTCACAATAAATTTACACACAAAATAGATATTATAAAGGAATACACAAGAGAGCAAGCGATATGTAAAGGGAATGTTGGAAAATTGCACCAAGTTTTTCTTAATGTTTTAACTAATTCCATTCAAGCAATAACTGAAAAAGGGAAAATTATTGTTAAAACAATAATTGAGGACAGAAGTGTAATTATCAAAATTAGTGATAATGGGATTGGTATTGAAAAGGTACACTTAAATCAAATTATCGACCCATTCTATACAACAAAGCCGCCAGGTGCAGGAACAGGTCTTGGATTATCCATAAGCGATGCGATAATTAAAGAACACAAAGGAAAATTAGAATTTGAATCAGAACCAAAGAAAGGGACAAATGTTATTATAACTTTACCATTAATATATGACTTAAATGGACACTAAACTAAAAGTATTGTATGTAGATGATGAGCTAATTAATCGTGAATTATTTAAAATAAATTTTTCTAAGAAATACGATGTTTATACTGCAGTAAACGGTTTTGATGGACTTGATTTGCTAGAAAACCAACCAGAGATATCTGTGATTATAAGTGATATGAAGATGCCTGGAATGAATGGCATTGAGTTCATCAAAAAGGCAAAAGAAAAGTTTCCGGCTAAAAGATTCTATATTCTTACAGGTTTTGAAATAACACCCGAGATTAATTTGGCTCTTAAAAGTGGTCTTATTTTGAAATACTTCCGCAAGCCATTTAATTCAAAAGAGATAGAAGCAATTATTGAGAATAAATTGAAATGAGAATTAAATCAACTGGTGCCAACACGCGGTCATAAAACATTAGCTGCGCTGAGCTCGTAAACTCGGTTGCGCGAACAGTGCTATATTTAAAAGAAAAAACATTTAATCAACGGCTTAACGGGCTGATAAGTAAGTGCTTCGAAATGCGCAACATTTCAACGTTCACTTTTCTAAAAAACTTCAAATGCCCTCAAATGCCTTTGAATATTGGGCTTAGGCTATATGTGTTGTGATACGCATCTTTCAATAGTATTGCAAAAACCTCAAAA
>DNTK01000394.1 GCA_003508755.1 Bacteroidales bacterium
TGTGAAATACCCCCGGTGTGCCAAAGCTGTATAAAAATCCGTCCATTGCTGTCATGAACACCCGCTGTAACTTTCTGCCACTGCTCTACCTGATCTTGCGAATAGATGCCGGGTGTGTGGATATAACCTCTTCCCTGCTCACTGACTACAGTGCCTTCGCTGATAATTAAACCGGCCGAAGCTCGCTGCTTGTAATATTCCACATGCATATCGGTTGGGGTATAACCTTCATTGTCAGCCCTGCTTCGCGTCATAGGAGCCATGACAATCTTATTTGGCATCAATAGGGAACCAAGTTTTTGTGGTTTGAGTAATTCCATGGTAAGAGAGTTTTTATACTATTAGTACTTAAAAGAATACTACGTTTAACAACCTTTTAGTGCTAAGAGTTTAATTCTGCTTGTTAATAAGATGCTAATAACCTCCGAGGGGTATCCCTCAAAAATTCAAACCTATCCCAGAATAAAAATACCGGGGTAACCCAGGGTAATAATAACGTGGTAAAGATCCCGAAAATGAAGGCGCATTTATTAAAATCATCGATGCATATTTCGAATTAAACACATTTTTTATTCCGAAATAAATTTTTGTGCGCATCCTGAGAGCTCGATTCAAATTAATTCCCAGTTTTGCATGATGCAGCTGATAACCTTCATAGCTGGCCTGGTTTGAATCGTCTAAATATTGACTTCCGTGGTGTGTAAAAGAATAGTTTAGGTACACACTCTTTGTTAAATAAATGTCGCCCAAAACCAACAGATTATTGGTTGGAATTCCTGGTAATTGATTGCCGGAAAAATCTACCCCATTATCGACAAAATCGGTAAAATGATTATCCTGGATTGATAAGGAAACGGTTGTTCTTATTCTTGGCACTATATGCCCATCAGACTTCCTTAACCAATAGGTTAAAAGAAGCTCAAACCCCTTATGAAGGGTTTTTCCTGCATTTTCACCAAAGAATACTTCTTCCGACAACCGTTTTGTTACCAATAAATCTTTTACCTGCATGATGTAAAAAGTTCCATCAAGGTACATCCTGCCGGAAATGGCTGTAATCCGGCTTCCCAATTCGGCATTCCAGCCACTTTCAGGTTTGATGGAAGTATTGGGACTGCCATCGGGCATGAGGGTTTCTTCCACTGTGGGAGGGGAAAATCCATGCCCCACGGAACTAAATACTCTAATGTTCTTGTTTATTGGGATATTTACACCAATAAAAGGCGAAAAAACTGGCTTATAGCTGTAATTACCGTTAAACCGACTTGTATCGGAATTTAAATCGGAGAGTGTGTATTTTAACAGATTGTAACTGATGCCTATTTCAACTATACTTTTGTTCCATATTTCAAGACCTGCCTGGGCAAAAATAGAAACAGGTATTCTCTGTTCAGTAAAATTATTAATTCCCGCACCTTTGCCGGCATTCTCATTTTCAAAGGTTGTCCAGGTATATCGGTTCTGAAATAATTCTGTACCAAACTTGAGATCCAGATGCTGTAATTTCCAATGAAAAAAACTTCTGACACCTACTTGAAAACTTCTGTCTTCCAATACATTAAATGGCCTGTATTCCTCTCCCATATATGCATTCAGGAAAAACAGGGTAGTATTTTTTAATTGCGCTGAAATACGTGATTGAAACTTTAGCCCTGTCAGGACCTTCATATATTCTTCTCTTCCCTCAACTGCTAACCAATTAGCTGCAGCACTATCGGGAGAATTCAGAAAAGTTTGCTCATTAAGTGAACTGGGTATTTTTGCAAAAAGGTTAATAAAGTTGAAAAATAAATCTGCCTTAAATGCCTTTGCAGTATATGATAGCTGAGTAGTAAGATTGTGCCTCTTATAAGCACTGTTTTGCCTCCATCCATCGGAATGATTGTAAGCATAGCTGGCTAAAATGTTTACTTTATTGTTTCCACCTCCCAGGTTAATATAGGGTTTAAAAACTCCAAATGACCCCACTTCCGCACCTGCACTTCCATAAAATCCGCCAGCAGTTGGTTCCTCCGAAGAAATAAGCATTACACCACCAAGCCCCATTCCATAGAGTGCAGACTTTGCCCCTTTTGTAATCTCAAAAGATTGGATTTGCATGGGATCCAGATCATCAATATTGGTGTTGCCATCACCTTCAGTCAAAGGTATTTCGTTCCAGTAAGCTTTAATGCGATTTGTACCATAAGGTGTCCTGGAACCAATACCTCTGATTGTAATCCTATTGGTATTTAAAGTTCCCGTGTGAGCATAAATACCTGGTACTTGATTTAATTCCTCCACTACAGAGGTTGAATTATTTCTGGTAATATTTGAGGCCCTCAAGTTTACAGTGCTTGAGGGTATTTGCATTAAATATCTTGGAAATAAAGGTCCCTTCACAATGATTCTTTCCAAAGCTATTGTATCCGAAATCTCACTATTTTTACTGCCCTCATCAACAAATGAAGAATCCGATTCAGAATACAAATTACCGGGTTTGAAAGCCCCTGCTCTGTCGCTTGCATCCGCAAAGCAAATGGCTGTAAAAAGGCCCAATGCGATAATCCTGTTGCGGAATGAATTTATGCTAAAAAAAGCCGGGAATAGATTATTCATCAACAGGTATCAGCTTCAGTATTTTGCCTGGTGTTTCCACAGCAACGTAGATATAACCATCGGGGCTGACACGTACGTTGCGGACCCTGCCAATTCCTTCAAGCAGGCGCTCCTGTGTTATAACATCATTCTCTGTAACTACGCATCTTTCAAGGTATTTAAACCTGAGCGAGCCTATTAAAAGATTATTTTCCCATCCTTTGTAGCGATCACTTGTAACAAATGCCATACCACACGGAGCTATTGAAGGCACATAATAAATCATGGGTTGCTCCATGCCAGGTTTAGCTGTATCATCGGTGAATTTGGTTCCATTGTAATTAATTCCATAAGAAATAACCGGCCACCCATAGTTTTTACCGGCTCTTGAAATATTTATTTCATCGCCACCTTTTGGCCCATGTTCATGTGTCCATATTTCTCCGGTAACGGGGTGTTTTGCAATACCCTGAATATTTCTGTGTCCATAGCTATATATGGATTGTTCTACTCCTGCTTGCCCATAAAATGGATTATCAGAAGGAATAGCACCATCGTCTTTCAATCTATGCATTTTACCATTCGAGTTATCCAGTGTTTGAGGAAAAACACTTCGTTTACCTCTATCTCCAATAGCAAAGTACATATAACCTTCATTATCAAATTCGATGCGGCTGCCATAATGATGTTGTGTGGTTGAAACCGGCACACCTTTGTATAAGTGTTCAATATCAACCAGTTTATTTTTATCGAGCCGGCAACGAATAATGGCCGTGTTACCTGCATTTTTATTGTTGTCACCAAAATAGCTGTATGATATATACAACCAGCCATTGTTTTCATAATCGGGATGTAGCTGTAAATCCATCAATCCACCCTGGCCTCCGACTTTTATTTTTGGTAATCCTGAAATTTCTTCAAGCTTCTTATCAGAAGTAAACCTCAGAAGTCTTCCACCGCGTTCAGCAATCAACAAATCACCATTGGGTAAGAATTCAAGGCCCCAAGGTATCTCCAGATCGCTGACAACCGTTTCTGCCCAAACTCCCTGCCCACCTGAAACATTAGTTGGTGAAATTGATTCTCGTTCGGCTATAGGCTTTTGACTTTCTGTTAAAATAAAATTTGTCAATGCTTTTACTTCCTCATCAGTAAAGGCTATATCAAACGCAGGCATTCCCATACTCTCCTCACCATGCTTAATAATTGCCTCTATTTCTTCAGGTGTATTTGCAAACATCCAATCCTTATCGGTAAATTTTTCAAGTTTGTCGCCATGACAGCCGGCACAATAATTATTGTAATTTTGCCGGGCCAGGTTATACTCATCCATAGAAAGTGGTTCCGGTAAATTAAAAGACAAAGATTCGGAGGAATTGCGACACATTATTAACAGAATCACTGCAGATGCTGTATAAATCAAAGTTTTGGTTATAGAATTCATAAGCCATTATTTTAAGCAGCAAATCCACCCAAACCACGAAACACAACCATTTACTGCCAATGAGGAAAAACTGATAATAAAGTTATTAATTTTTAGGAACCTGTCCTTGTAATCCTCTTACATAGGCAATTATTTTCCACCTGTCGTCTTGCCTGATTTGTGGACCGTGTGCACCCATAATTCCATAGCCAACGGTGATTACATGAAATATTTCTCCATCGGGACGGTACTTTTGTTTATCTTCCAATAAATTTCCCGGAGGATAAGTATATCGACCACTGGTGTATAAATGACCTTTGCCATCACCCAGATCGCCATGGCAAGAAAGACAAAAACGTTCGTATAATATTTTGCCTTCGGCAACGACCTCTGTAGTGTATTTATAAGGATTTGTAAATTTTTTGCCGGCAATTAAAACATCATCCAGGTTTTCCTTGGTGAGCGGGTAAGGTATTTCACCGCGCGCTATAGTGCCTTCGACAGGTGGTTGCATGGTTTTACCATCAGCGTAATTGGGATTCTCCGAATAAGTATCGTAAGCCCTCGATTCGTCCATATCTGGCAGATATACATACCCGGGATGGTTATTATCCCTGTGACACCCAGTAAGTGTTAAAACTAAAACCAGTAAACTTGCTATGGATAAATATTTGTTCATATCGATTCAGTTTTTCACTATAAATTTTCGTATTCAAGACTTTCTTTGAAATAGGGATGATTCGAAGGCACCAGTGATGCTTTCGAAAGCGACCGAAAAACAACATATAGAAACATTCCGGTAAAACCTAAGGTAAGTCCTACCTCTAGAAATCCAATTCCTGATTTATCTCCTATCGAACCGGGCATCACAACCAGATAAAAATCAATCCAGTGCCCGATTATTACAATAACCGAAGCAATAACCATGATTATAGCCTTGCGGGGTGATCTCCTGGGAAGAAGTACCAGGAATGGTATGAAGAAATTAATGCCTATATTTAAGTAAAACAGGGTATTAAAATCATCAACACGTTGAATAAAGTAGGTCGTTTCTTCAGGAATATTTCCGTACCAAATTAGCATGAACTGTGAGAACCACAAGTACATCCATAAAATACTTATTCCAAAAAGGTATTTTCCCAAATCGTGTAAATGCTCATTGTTGGTATGGGCCATATAGCCCTTCGAACGAAGGTAAATAAGGATAAGAATTATAGCAGCCACTCCACTCACAAAGAGCGAAGAAAAGATATACCAGGCATACAGAGTGCTGTACCAATGGGGATCAATTGACATAAGCAGATCCCAGGATGAGGTTGAGTTAGTTATCGCAAAAAATACTATAAACAAAATGGCCCACACATGACTTTTCCGAAATGATGAAAGTTCCGGACTATGATCGCCCTGTAGCATTACCTGCCTTAGTTTATAAGCCAGAAATATCCATCCGCCGAAATAGACAACCATCCTGGCAACAAAGAAACCTGTATTAAGGTATGGAGTCTTTCCCTGCAAAACTTCATCGAGATGATCATGGGTCCAGTGGTAGATATCGTGCATTCCAAATATCAGAATTACCAACATAAAAATAGCCGTTACAGGAACAAAAGTTCCCATCGCAAGGGGAATTCGCTCTATACTTGACTGCCAACCTGATTGCCCAACAATATGCACACTCACAAAAAAAGTACCTGCCAGGGCAATGGCCAGAAAATAAAAAGTGTTAAGCAATAAATTAGCCCAAAAACGCTCATGCGGTAGTATTACCAATCCATATACTGCAGCCACAACGCCGATGAGCATCAGCAGTATAAATACTATTTTCTGGTTTCTGGTAAATGAAAATATTTGTGGTTCCATAGTTGTATAATTTCTCTGTTTTAAAAAGCGCTCTCCCTCAATCTTATAAAC
>DNTK01000263.1 GCA_003508755.1 Bacteroidales bacterium
TTGTTAAATAAATTTGAACCGAGGATTTCAAAAGATATTTTCACATGAACAATGAGTTGAACACCCTGATTTCTCTTCTGGATGATACAGATGGCGAAGTGTATAAAGCAGTTACCCATGAACTTTTAAAGCAGGGATTAGGTGTTGTTTCTCAGCTTGAAAAAGTGTGGGAAGCAACCTCTGATCCTCATTTACAGGTCAGATTGGAAAATGTTATTCATTACATCCAGTTTGCCAACACGCAAGAAAAAATAAGTACCTGGGTAAAAAATGGAGCTATCAATTTGTTGGAGGGAGCATCTATAATTGCTCAGATCCAATACCCTAATGTTAACTTTAAAACTCTAAAGAAGGAAGTGGAGAAAATTGCTGATGATGTCTACCTCTCAGCAGGAAGTCATTTAACAGCTATTGAGAAGGTGAAATTATTGAATTATGTTTTTTATGAATTAAACAACTTTACCCGGAATACCACTAATTTCTACTCACCACAGAACTCCTTCTTAAATCAGGTGCTCGATACACGCAAGGGAAATCCCATATCATTAGGCATTCTGTACATTTCAATTGCTCACCATGTTGGTTTACCCATTTATGGTGTTAACCTTCCTAAAAGTTTTATTCTGGCTTACATCAACGAATACAGGCATGTCGAAGATGCAGATATTGCTAATGATGTTTTGTTTTATATTAATCCGTATAACAAAGGTGCCATATTAAACAGAACCGAAATCGATCATTTTGTTCGCCAGCATAAATTGGAGCCTCTTCCAGAATATTTTACTCCCTGCACCAATGAAAACATTATTCAACGACTCATTCTTAATCTTATGATTGCATATGAAAAGATGGGCTATGAGGAAAAGGGGGAGCCATTAAAGGAATTATTGAAAGCCTTTCAAGATAAAAAGATACACTAGGTTTTGTTCACAATAGTTTAACACGAAGGGTACAAAAGAAAAACGCCTTGAACCCAAGAGTCGGGTAAAAGGCGTTTTTTATTGTGTTCGTTGGGTGTGTTATATTATTTCGCGTAGCTAACTGCTCTTGTCTCGCGTATTACAGTGATTTTAACCTGTCCTGGGTAGGTCATTTCATCCTGAATTTTTTTAGCTATTTCGTAAGAGAGTGCATCTGCTTCCTTGTCGCTTACTTTTTCGCTGCCTACGATAACACGCAACTCTCGTCCGGCCTGAATAGCGTAAGTTTTGGACACGCCAGGGTAGGAAAGAGCAAGGTTTTCGAGATCTTTTAGTCGCTTAATATAGGATTCAACTACTTCGCGACGTGCACCAGGACGTGCACCAGAAATTGCATCGCAAACCTGAATGATGGGCGAAAGTAAACTGGTCATTTCAATCTCATCATGGTGAGCACCAATGGCATTTACTACATCAGGCTTTTCTTTGCAGCGCTCAGCCAGTTTCATTCCAAAGATAGCATGCGGTAGTTCTGGTTCTTCGTCAGAAACCTTACCGATATCATGCAGTAAACCTGCTCTCTTGGCAAGTTTGGGGTTTAGTCCAAGCTCAGATGCCATAATAGCGCAGAGATTGGCAACCTCACGCGAATGCTGCAGAAGGTTTTGTCCGTAAGAGGAGCGGTATTTCATTCTGCCCACCATTCTGATTAATTCAGGATGTAAGCCATGAACACCAAGGTCGATAGCAGTCCGTTTTCCAACCTCTATAATTTCTTCTTCGATTTGTTTCTTGGTTTTAGCTACTACTTCTTCAATACGTGCGGGGTGTATACGGCCATCAGTAACCAGCTGGTGCAGGGCGAGTCTGGCTATTTCACGACGCACCGGATCAAAGGCCGAAAGAATAATCGCTTCCGGGGTATCGTCCACAATAATTTCAACTCCTGTTGCTGCTTCCAGGGCGCGAATATTTCTTCCTTCACGACCAATGATACGGCCTTTAATCTCGTCGCTTTCGATGTTAAAAACAGTAACTGCGTTTTCTATTGCTGTTTCGGTTGCAACACGCTGAATGGTTTCTATAACCACTTTTTTGGCTTCGCGGTTAGCCGTCATCTTCGCCTCGTCCATTATTTCGTTAACATACGATACGGCTTCCGATTTTGCTTCGTCTTTTAATGATTCAATGAGTTGTGCTTTAGCTTCTTCGCCAGATAATCCGGAAATAGCCTCGAGCTGTTCGACCTGCTGCTTATGCATTTTATCAAGCTCGGTGCTTTTCTTCTCAACGATTTCGAGTTGAGCATTTAGATTTTCACGAATAGCCTCTTGTTCTCTTTTGGCTCTTTGAGCTTCCTCTATTTTTTGTGAGAGGCTGTTTTCGCGCTGTTTAAACTTGTTTTCTGACTGGGCTAATTTGTTGTTTTTTTCGTTAATGTATTTTTCGTGTTCCGACTTAAGTTGAAAGAACTTTTCCTTCGCCTGAAGTATTTTATCCTTTTTAATTACTTCAGCCTCGGTTTTTGCTTCGTTAAGTATTCGCTGACTTTTTCTTTTCAGTGCAAAATTCCAAAGTATAAGGGCCAATCCTCCTCCCACTATAAAAGCGATACTACCAACAATAATTCCCTGTAGCAGGAAGGTAGGATTGGATACTGTATTTATTGCATCCATGGGTTATATATGTGTTTAATTAAATAAAAAAAACCCGCACATTTCCTCAAGATTTATTGAAACCCCATTCAGACATGGGTGGAGATGCCGTACCATTTTGAACTTCCATCGATCCCGGAGGATTCTTCCGACGAGCGGAATATGGCCTGTTCTAGATGACCCGAGCTTTGCTCCAATGTACAAAGTGTTGAGTTTCACAAATAGTTGAAGAAACAATGCGGGCAATATCTTCTGTTATGTAAAGAACCTAATTACTCTTCTTTGATGTAATCTTCCAATTCTTCAGTAAGTTCTTTGATGCTTTCTGCTAAAGTATTTACATCTTGTTTTTCTTCCAGCTCTATCATACGTGTTGTATTTTGAAGTGCTGTCATAGCAAGAAAGTCAAGAACATCTTTGTCTGTATATTTTTGTTTATACTGAAGAACCCTTTCGTTTATTAATTTGGCAGCTTTCCTTATCCTTTCCTCTTCGTTTCGGTCAATTTTTAGTGGATAATACTTATCCGCAATATTTACACGTATAGAAAGCTTTTCATCCATTAATAGCTACTTATTTAAAAGAGCAATACACTTATCAATTTCCCGCACAATTCTGTTTACCTTCAATTTTGCATCGTGGGTATTATCCAGTGATGCATGCAATTGTTTCGCTAATTTAAGGTTGTTGTATTTTAAAGAAAGTTCATCTTTTTCTTTCCGTAAAACACGCATCTTTTCTTCTAATTCCTCTTTTTGAACTTCCAGAGTTCTGTTCTTTTCTTTTGCCGCCTCATGAAGATGGATGATCTTTTTAATCCTATCACGCAGTATCAGAATTATTTGATCGTTTCTAAGCTCCATTAGGCCGATGTGGTAAAATTAAATAATGCTAAGGCAAATATAAAAAAATCTTTAAGTTATTTTTACTTGGAATGAATTAATCCTAGTTTTGCTCGAAAGAGTATTTCTGACGATTTAAGCCAAATAAATAACTTAAATTTCTTTCTCATAAAGTTAACAAAAAATGCACAGAATCACAATTAGAGCAATATTTTTGACCATATTTCTATCAATAGTTATCAACAGTTTTTCGCAACCATTTGAGGTTCACCCTCCCTTGAAAATACCTCTTCTGCTATCCGGTAATTTTGGCGAATTAAGAGGTACACATTTTCATGCCGGCATAGATATTAAAACTCAGGGAGTTACCGGGATACCGGTTTATACAGCCGCCAAAGGATATGTTTCGCGTTTTAAGGTGCAGTCCGGTGGATATGGCCATGCAATTTATATTACTCATGAAAACGGGTATACTTCAGTATATGCGCCTCTGGATGAGTTCTACCCCGAACTTGAGAATTACCTGAAAGAGGAGCAATATCGTCGAAAAACATTTGAAATAGATGTATCACCGAAAAAAACCAGTTTCCTGTCACTGCAGGTCAGCAAATTGGGCTGTCAGGCAATACAGGGAGGTCAATGGGACCCCATCTCCATTATGAAATCAGGAATTCCAATCAGGTTCCTCAAAATGTTTTAAAATATAAACTACCCGTGAAGGATACTATATCGCCTAAATTTCGGAAGTTGGCAGTTTATAATCATATAGATACTATAACCTTTGCCAGTTTACATAAAATGCTCTTTACCACAACAGGTAAAGGTGGAAATTACACCGTGTCATCAAAAATACCGGTGAACGGATACACTGCATTTGGTGTGGAGGTTTATGATTATCTGAATGGATCTAATAACAAATGTGGAATATACGATTTACAATTTCTTATCGATAGTGTGTTAATTTATTCTTTTGTTGTCGAAAACATAAGTTTTAACGAAACCCGATACATTAAGTCACACCTCGATTATGCCGAGAAAAAAGTGAATAAAAGAAATGTGCATAAGCTTTTCAGGGAACCCAACAATCGTCTGTCGATATACAAAACAATTCTTAACTCGGGCCTGATTCAGATAAGCGACACCCTGGAACACGCGGCACAAATAATTACTCGTGATGTCTATGGGAATGCTTCTACCCTGAATTTTACGCTCGTGTTTGATCCAAGTGTAAAAAATTCACGGGCAGATACCGGGATGGTTTTTGTACCTTTCGACAAAGGAATTACCTACAAAAACGAGGTGTTTTCTATTACTATTCCGCCAAATGCCTTATATTCAAATAAGTGGCTCACCTATTTTATCTTGCCGGAGAGCAACGGATATTTTTCTGAAATTCATTTAATTGGAGATGAATATGTTCCCGTAAATAAATATCCCGAGCTAAGCATAAAGGTTACAAAGCCAACCGGTGCAGTGGCTGCGCAGAAATTAGTGCTGGCTAAATTTAACGAGGATGGCACCCTCAAATCGGAGGGAGGACATTATAACAATGGTGAGGTAACGGCCCGGATAAGTGGTTTTGGCAAATATGTAGTGGCAGCCGACACCATCGCTCCAAAGATAATCCCAGTTTCATTTAAATCAGGTAGTTGGTATGCACCCAACAATACAATATCGTTTGAAATATCGGATGAACTTTCGGGCATAAAAACCTACAATGGCTATATCGATGGTGAGTGGGTACTGTTTGAATACGATGCGAAATCGGACCTGCTTTTTTACACCATCGACAAAGAACGATTAGCACGAACAAAGGGTAAGCATAACCTGAAATTATATGTGCTTGATGAACGCAACAACCTTCAAAAATTCGAAGGGGAATTTTATTACTAAGCATGCTCAGAAAGAATGAATATACCGCTTTAGGTGCTATGTCGGGCACCAGTCTTGATGGACTGGATTTGGCCATTTGCCGCTTTAAGCATGAACAAAGTAATTGGTCATTTAACATCCTTAAGTCTATCACAATACCTTATCCGGAAAGTCTACGCAATAAATTAAGGAATGCGCATATATCAAGTGGTTTGGAGTTAATCCGGCTCGATGCGGAGTTGGGTAAGTTTATCGGTACAGCTGCTAAAAATTTTATAACGGGCGCACAGCTAAATGCTGACTTAATTGCTTCGCACGGTCATACTATTTTTCATGAACCAGCGAAAGGTTATACACTGCAGATAGGGAACGGGCATCAAATAGCAGCTATTAATAATGTGCCTACCATAAGCAATTTTAGGATGATGGATGTTGCGCATGGAGGACAGGGAGCTCCCCTGGCACCAATAGGAGACAAATACCTTTTTTCTGAATATGATGCCTGTATCAACCTTGGAGGATTTGCCAACTTGTCTTTTGATGATGCTGATGGTAACAGAATAGCATTTGATATTTGTCCGGTAAATTTCGTACTCAACAGACTTTCCGAAAAGCTTGGAAAAGAGTACGATGAGAATGGTGAGTTAGGAAAATCAGGTATAGTGCTACACGATTTATTAGAAAAGCTAAATACACTTGAATACTATAGCTTATCGGCACCCAAATCGCTGGGGCAGGAGTGGGTCGAAGCCAACCTTTCGTCTGTGTTCGAGGAGGGACTTGCCACCCGGGATTTAATGCGTACGTTTTATGAACATGCTGCCCATCAAATTGCATGTGCTATTAGCGAAGTTAAGGGTGACAATGTTCTTATATCCGGAGGAGGAGCCCATAATTCCTTTTTAATCAGTCTCATTAATCAAAAGGTTTCCAGAAACTTCATAATTCCCGACAAGGAACTCGTGGATATGAAGGAAGCACTGATTTTTGCCTTTCTGGGAGTATTGCGTATCAGAAACGAGATTAATAGCTTGTCTTCGGTTACAGGAGCTTCTAAAGATTCTGTAAATGGAACGATACACCTTCCTTAAATTGCCTTATTCCTTTTTAAATTGCCTGTGAAACGACTCCAGCTCATCGGTTGCAAGGGTAGGGTAAACAAGAATATTTCCGCTAACACTTCCCTCGATTGTAATATCCCAGATTGTAATGAAAATTTTTGGAGGATTATGACGGTAGGTGCCTTTCTCTTCTAATACAAACAGTCCGTTATCTTCGTAGTAATCGAAAGTTGTGGCTGATGTAAAGGTAATGGTAGCGTAATAGTCGTTGTCCCAGATAATGGTATCGCAAACCCATTTACCTTTAAGTTCAACAGAATTTGTTTCCTCTTTTTTTTCACACCCAAGGGCAATTAAAACAACAGCCCCAAGAATAATAAACACGTATTGACTTTTCATAATGGTTGGTTTTAAGTAGTAGGGATATAAATTGCTAAGTTACAAGTTACAAAAAATGTCGAATGGTGTCCCAACTTTGGCTTTAGGATGTTAATAGATGATTAAAATTAGCAGATAGCCGGTAAAATTTACTTTGTTTTACCATATTTGTAATCCTTCAAAAAAATGAAAATTATTTTACAATGAAAAGAATAGTATTTATAGCAACTATTGCCATTATGGGCTATGGAATTTCAAAAGCCTGTACCAACTTCCTGGTAACTAAAGGAGCATCAACCGATGGTTCTACCATGATAACCTATGCAGCTGATTCGCATACTTTGTATGGAGAATTATATTACACAGCTGCTGCGAAGCATGCCAAAGGAGATTCCTTAAAAATTTATGAGTGGGATACTGGAAAGTTTCTGGGAAAGATAAAGCAAGTGAAAGAAACATTCCGGGTTGTAGGGAATATGAATCAGTTTCAGGTGGCTATTGGTGAAACCACTTACGGAGGCCGCAAAGAATTAGTCGATACCACCGGAATTATGGATTATGGAAGCTTAATTTACGTGACACTCCAGCGTGCTAAAACCGCTCGCGAGGCCATTCAGATTATGACCGATTTGGTGGACGAGTATGGATACTATAGCTCAGGCGAATCGTTTTCCATTGCCGATAAAGAAGAAGTATGGATCATGGAAATGATCGGGAAAGGTCCGGGCAACAAAGGAGCTGTATGGGTAGCTTTGCGCATTCCGGACGGCTATATCAGCGGACATGCCAACCAGGCACGTATTACTACCTTCCCTAAAGACGATCCTGAAAACTGCTTGTATGCACCGGATGTAATTTCATTTGCTCGCGAGCAAGGTTACTACGAAGGTACGGATGAAGATTTTAGTTTTTCAGATACTTATGCTCCATTGGATTTTGGGGGTGCAAGGTTTTGCGAAGCCCGAGTATATGCAGGCTTTAATAAAGTAAACTCTGAAATGAAACAATTCGAGAGGTATGCTATGGGATTCGAAATGGAGAATCGCATGCCCCTATGGATTAAACCTGATGAGAAGCTTTCAGTGCAGGATGTCATGGGTATGATGCGCGACTACTATGCAGGTACTCCAATGGATATGACACAAGATATCGGAGCCGGAGCAAATGCAAATATCGTTCGCTGGCGTCCGCTTACCTGGGAAGTTGATGGAAAAACCTATTTTAACGAACGAGCAATATCCACGCAGCAAACCGGTTTTTCTTTTGTCTCACAAAGCCGAAGCTGGTTACCCGATGCGGTAGGAGGTATCCTTTGGTTTGGTGTAGATGATACCTATAGTACAGTTTACACCCCTATGTTTTGCGGTATTACTGAGGTCCCTCATGCCTTTGAGGTGGGCAACGGAAATATCATGGAATTCAGCGAAGATGCTGCATTTTGGGTATTTAACCAGGTTTCGAATTTAGCCTACACACGGTATAACCTGATGATACCCTTTATTCAGGAAAAGCAAAAAGCTCTGGAGGATGAGTTTGTTGCCGGGGTGAAAGAAATTGAAGAAAAGGCAAAATCATTGAAGAAGGAAGAAGAGCTTTTAGCATTGGTAACTGATTATTCTCTAAAAACCGGTCAGAAAACGTTGGATGAATGGAAACAAATGTACCGTTTCTTATTTACCCGCTACCTCGATGGTAATGTGAAATCACCAGCTGAAGTACCGGAGAATTATCTGTATGTTGAACCAATTCTGGAACAACCAGGTTACAGCGAAGAATGGTATAAGAGGGTAGTGAAGGAAACCGGCGAAAAGTTTATTTACCCGGAAGAAGAAACCCACTAGCAGGCTTCTGTGTGGAATATTAAAAAACTTTTAGTATTTATTTTCAAATAGTGCTGCTAATTGAAAAATAATTGCTAATATTGCGACCTGAAAAAATCAGGATACAACCTATAAACAATTATAGAGATGGATTTATTAAAAGTTGCTGAAAGCCAATTTACTGTCGAAAAAGACATTCCTGCGTTTTCGGCTGGTGACACCATAACAGTTCACTATAAAATTAAAGAAGGAAACAAAGAACGTGTTCAGCAGTTCCGTGGCGTTGTTTTACAGCGTAAAGGCTCTGGTTCAAAAGAAACATTTACTGTGCGTAAAATGTCAGGCAATATCGGAGTTGAGCGTATTTTTCCACTAGCTTCACCATTTATTG
>DNTK01000264.1 GCA_003508755.1 Bacteroidales bacterium
AGCTGGTACACCCGCCATAGGAAAAGCGGAGCAAAATGCCATTCAGACCATAGCTCAAGCCGGATTTCGCTATAATACCTCATGCTGGTGCAGAGCAAAAGTGGAAGATTTACAGGTTGCCTCAAAACTGGGCACGAATTCAGTAAATATTTCATTGCCAGTATCAGGAGTTCAGCTCAAGTCGCTGGGTAAAGACACAAATTGGGTGTTGCATGAGCTTAAAAAAGTTCTTAATTATGCTTGTCAACATTTTAATTTTGTGACCGTTGGTGCACAAGATGCCTCAAGGGCAAATGATAATTTTTTAAGGGAATATATTTTTTATGCGCAAGATTGGGGAGCCAACCGCATTCGGATAAACGATACGGTAGGTTGTTTGGATCCACTCAAGACAAAAGAACTGGTGAGTGATTTAGTCTGGTATTTTCCTGAAACTGAATTCGAGTTTCATGGGCATAACGATTTTGGAATGGCAACTGCAAATGCCTTAGTGGCTATGCAGAGTGGCGCAAGGTGCTTAAGTGCAACGGTAAATGGTCTGGGTGAACGAGCCGGGAATACAGTTCTGGAAGAAGTTATCGCTTATGTAAACTATTCATTAAACGATAAGCGGTTTAATTCAAAAATCCTAAAAGAGCTAAGTACATTTGTTGCCGTATCTTCAAATACGATTTTACCACAAAACAAACCCATAACCGGACAGCTGACCTTTTCTCATGAATCGGGTATCCATACTTCAGCAATGTTAAACAACAGCAAAAGCTATCAGATAATGGATCCTTCTGATTATGGAGACTCTACAACACAATTTGTTTTCGGGAAACATTCTGGAGGTAATAGTCTGAAGGCCTTTTTTCTTGAAAAAGGAATAATACCTGAACAAACTATTCTTTCCCAGCTGTTGGATACCATAAAAGTAATTGCTGAAGATACCAAGCAGTCAGTCAGCCAGGAGATGATACTATCGCTCTATGAGCAGTTTGCAGGTGTGAGAAAATAACTCTTCACAGAATTACTGTCCGGTGAAAAAGCCGCAGTACCAGAATGCATTAAATAGTATTTAGGAAAATTAAAAAATAAAATTAAGTTTACAGATAAATTCCCCTGCTGCTGAATTCAGCAGATTGGCGGTGCTGTAATTGTATTTATTTAATCCAGGCTTTAACTGATGCGTACTATTGCTCTTAATATTGCCCTTGTATTCATGCTGTTTCTGAGTAGCTGTAAACAGGGAGAAACCATTCCAGAAAATCAAATTACTATTTATGCAGCTGCAGGATTTCGTCCCGCACTTGAAGAATTAAATAAGATAATGCTTGATTCTTTGCAGATTAAGTTGCAAATTAATTATGCGTCCTCAGGCACTTTGGCACGTCAGATAGAGCAGGGAGGCAGCTGTGATTTATTTATTTCTGCAAATAAACAGTGGGTAGAATATTTAGCAGACAAATCTTTGGTTAATGATTCTGCCGTTGAAAATATTGCAGAAAACAAACTCGTAGTAATTGCACCAAAAGGCAGTGATATTCAGATTCCTGATTTTAAGCCCTGTGAAGAAATGGATATGCTGGTAGGAGACAGGGTAGCCATTGGAAACCCTGATTTTGTGCCCGTTGGCAGGTACTCAAAAATGGCACTCGATTCTATTGGCTGGAGTTTCTTATTGGAGAACAATTTCATACTTTGTAAAGATGTAACATCAGTTCGTCAGTATGTCGAACTGGGGGAATGCGATTGGGGCCTGGTATATTATACCGAAGCTGTACAATCAAAGAAAGTCGAAATACTAAAGAATGTTCCCACCTACCTGCATGAACCCATACGGTTTTATTGTGTAAAAACCAATGGTTCAAATACCATGACCACTGATAAATTACTTGCATTAATAAAATCTGATGTGGGTAGTGAGGTTTTAAGTAACCTGGGATATAAACCTGTCAGACTTCAGGGATTTCTATTAGAATAACAAAAAGGGGCTGTCTCAAAAACTAAAACATTACCATCATTCTGAACCGAAGTACAGCGTAGCTCAACGAAGTTAATTTATTTCAGAATCTCGTTATTGATTATCTGCAAGTTATGAGCTCCTGAAATAAATTAAGAATGACGATTTGGTGTTTTTGAGCCAGCCCCTTTTCTGTAATTGACTATTCTTACTTTTCTATTTTTCCAAATCTTTAAGTGTTTTTTCCATTTCTTCCAAGCGATCTTGTTCCAGCTCATTAGAATTTTTTCTTGCAGATTCACTTACTCTTTCTCTGGCCGCCTCACTGCGTTTTTCAGGTTCTTTTTGTCTTTCCCTGGCTTCTTCACGCATCCTTTCAGCTTCTTTAAAACGTTCTTTTGCCTCTTTCTCCCGCTCTTTTGCCATTTCAATCTTTGCTTCTTTCAGTTCCTTAATTTCCTCCTCGGTAAGTTCAAGTTCTTCAAAATCGATTTCTTCTAAGGCTTTGAAGGCAGCTTCCATCGATTCTGAAATTATCGTGCCAAGGTCAATGTCCTCCATAGCCATGGTTACCGATTCCATGGCAACAGAAACAATATCTTCAATATCAATGGCTTCAATTGCTGCTGAGGCCATTTCGAGGGCTTCCAGAGCAATCTCCATGGAATCTCCACCTTCCTGAAGAATTTCCAGCCGGGCTTCTTCCATTCCCATTCTTATTTCTTCGTTGATGTTAGCCTCTTCAAGCGCAGTTTG
The DNA here is from genome assembly GCA_003508755.1 of Bacteroidales bacterium. Taxonomy (GTDB): domain Bacteria; phylum Bacteroidota; class Bacteroidia; order Bacteroidales; family UBA10428; genus UBA10428. The sequence continues at coordinate 2,702 of DNTK01000264.1, forward strand.
CACCTCCAGCATAATTTCTTCCATATTTACTTCTGCACGCACTTCTTCGATACTTTGTCTGATAGATTCAGCCAGTTCTGTATCTGCATCGGAATAGGCGGCCTCGATTAGTTGTGTTACCTCGTCGGGCACCTCATCCATACTTTCAGAAATTTGTTTATTGATACTGTCCATTTTTGTAATTGAAAACCCCGACATTTTAACTGAAGGAGTTTCTATTGCTGTTTCATTCATATCGGGTGCTTCATCCTTTTTCAGATTTTGGCCATCAAAGGAAAAAGATACCAGAATGAGTCCCAGAAAAACAATTGATGCCGCTATAAATCCTTCTGTTACGTTTTTCTTCATGGTTTCTATGTTTTTAATTTTTACTACACGCTCTAATAAACTTGTTTTTTTTGCAGTAAATGCCAATTGATATGTTGTGGGTTCTGTTTCCGAAATTTCATAAGTACGTGTCAGGGCCTTCAGGTAATTCACTTTGTCATTGGTCGCCTCAACAGCCAGCTCATCGCAGCAGTTTTCGCGCTCGTTTCGAATCGTATTGGAGATAATCCAGACTGCCGGATGAAAAAAGAAAAGCGTTTCGATAATCGATTGCAGTATATTAATAAAATAATCGTGTCGCTTAATGTGTGCGAGCTCATGTGCAATAACTGCTTCTATTTCTTTCTGTGATAATCCACTCAATAAACTAACCGGCAATAGAATGTAGGGTTTTAGGTGACCTATAACCATAGGTACTTTAGCTAACCCAGACTGCAGCACAATGACTTTTTTACTCAGATTCAGTTTCGACTTAATTGAACCCAATAGCTTTTCGATGTTTTCTTCAACAGGAGCAACCAATCTGTTGCGCAGGTTGTGCAGATGCAATATTGCACCGGTTAGCCGCAGCAAAAACACTAAGACACCGATTAACCAGAAGAAAAAGATAAAATGAAAATTCCTTTGCATGAAACCTCTGAAACGAATTTTCTTCAGGTTTAATTTTTCTGATGTTGTTAAGGGTTTTATAGCAGTGACAGACAAATTCTCTTTTAATATTTCTTTAACCAATTCCGGATTTTGCTGCACACGTTCAAGCGTTTCTGCTTTTTGACTGGCATACCTGTATGAATTTCCAAAGCTTATTGCCGACCATATAATAACTGCTCCGAGCGATAGAATGGTAATAAGATACCTTGTTTTTGCAGAATGGTTCTTAAAGATTTTTAAGATACCAATCATTAATAAACAAATTAGTGTGGCTTGCCACAAGGAGTGGAATAAGGTCCATCCAATGGTTTCAATAACGATTGGATTAAAAAGATTTTGGATAAATTCCATAACTACTTATTGTCTTCGATTTGCTTGATGATGTCTTTGATTTCTTTGAGCTATTTTTCG
>DNTK01000392.1 GCA_003508755.1 Bacteroidales bacterium
TTCGGGTACCAGGGACAGTTTGCCGAGAAGGACGAGGAGACGGGGTACAACTCCTTCGAGCTTAGACTTTATGATGCGAGGATAGGGCGTTGGCTCACAACTGACCCTTATGGACAGTTTTGGAGTCCATATCTTGGAATGGCGAATAATCCAGTTAGTGCTATTGACCCAACAGGAGGAATTGTGCCTAATTTTGAAAATTTAGAAACAGGAGCGATTGAATATTTTGACCCAGGCGTAGACCCAGGAGCCGGATATAAGTTCGTTGAATGGGTTCAGAAGGACTTTGATTTTGTTAATAACGCGATTAGGAATGGCGGTTGGGATAGTTTTATAGGCTTCGTTAATGATAAATATCTTGGTTCAGATTTCTTTTTTGAAATGGCTCACACTTATAATTTTGAAAGGGAAGGATGGCTTGGCAATTTGATTGATAGAAGCCCCATTGTAGCTGATGGATTCTTTATAAGTGAATGGACTCATAGTGAGATTGCTAATGGCACAGCACAAGCAAATGCGTTAGAACATCACATTGGTTCTTTTTTAATGACTGGTAAATGGGGACCTGGCGGAGCAGGGGCGATAACGACAGCAAATGAAATCAGGGGATTAATTATTAATGACAGAATTAGTGGTAACATGAAGGAAGCAATCAGAGGGTTGCCGGCAAGAGATGGTGGTGCGACAGCGTTTGAGTGGAGCGATTTAAAAAATAATATGATTGGGGGATGGTATTATACTAAATGGCATTTTTCTACATATGTATTTAATAAAAATGCTTGGTTTAATGGAACCCCATGTAATCCTAAAGTTTATCATTAATGAATTTAATTAAATACCTTGTAGTTTTTTCATTGACTAACTGCATATTATACGCTTGTACAACACGTGTTGACTTTGTTCAAAAGAAGCATGTTGCTACATTAGAAACGGATATTGTTATTTATTACAATTTATACAAGACAGGAATTGATAATTATAGTTATAAGTTTGCATTAAAACATAACAATGATACTGTAAGCTTATTTAACGCATATTTAAATGACGCAACATATAAAAACGTTGAGTTTCAGACCAGATATGAAAATGACACACTATTTGTCTATTCTAATTGGAATTTAGGTAAACATATATATAAACATGAAGAAAGAGTGATTTTACTGGAATATAGACCTTTAAAATAATATTAATGAAGCCTTGCAGTAATGCAGGGCTTTTTTAATCAATAAATTTAAGGAGTTCAGCCAGTTCGTTATCGCTTAAATCTTCTTTGTCAGATTTGTCGTAGATGGTAAGCATGTAAATTGTATCGTCAGTAACAGCAAAATGAGTAATCACACGTGCGCCACCAGATTTACCTTTTCCTTTAGATTTTATTGCCATACGAATCTTATAACAATCTTTACCAAGTGGTTTTCCGGTTGTGGGCTCTTCGGTTATTTGATTTGCCAGTTCTAAAATATCGGATTTTATGGAAGGGTATTTTTTAGCCAGGCGTTTAAGCTGCTTATCAAATGGAGGTATGGTAAGAATATTATAACTCATTCAACAAGTCGTTTAAGGGCTTAGCTTTCATTTTACCCTGCTTCACCATATTTAAGTTATCCACAGCCTCTTTAATCTCTTCCATAAGTTTTGCTTTTTCCTTAGTAATGGGCTTTGCTTTTACAAACGAGAAGTTATTGAGCAGTTCCATTACAAAAGCAGCCTTATTGTCTTTTATGTCAAGTATAACTTTCATAATCAAATTATTTTACTGCGTAAGTCCTACGGTTTTTAATCTCATGTATCATTGCGTCAAGGGTAAAAAGAATATGTTCTTTTTCCTTTTCGGCAAAGCTTTTAATCTCATTAAATCGATGCAACATATCGGGGTCTTTAAAAATGTTTGCTTCTTCTGTTTCACCAAGCAAATACCCAACAGTTGTACCCAATAGTTCTGCTAATTTTTTAGCAGCATCAATGGAAGGTGTCATCTCATCTCTTTCATAGCGGCTTATTACTGAAACAGAAGTATTAAGCTTTTTAGCAAGCTCGGTCTGCGACCAAGCTTTGTCCTTTCTAAGCATTGCTATTTTCTTTCCGAACGAAATCATATTTTACCTTATAAGATTTGTTTTAGCCTTGTTTTACAAGGAATATACAAATATACAAACCTTAAACGATAAAATAAAACATAAAAAGATTTTGTAAATTTAGTTGATTAGATTAAATTTGACCGAAAAAGGTTTAAAATATTTTTTTATGGAAATAAATGAGATAAAATCCCGCTTGTCAATCCTTCAGGTTTTGAGCAATTACAATCTTGTGCCAGACAAAAACTATTTATTGAAATGCCCTTTCCATGAAGATAAAACCGCCAGCCTGCAGGTGTACCCAAAAACGAATACTTACCATTGTTTTGCTTGTGGCAAAACAGGAGATGTAATCCAGTTTATAGAAGATTACGAGAAATGTACCAAACACGAAGCGATACTCAAAGCAAAAGAACTAATCGGAATTACCCAACCACCAAAAGAAATTAAACCACTACAAAATATGCAAGAAACCTTTTCAAAGCTGCAACAAAGCTTGCTGCGCAGTCAAAAAGCTAAAGATTATTTACAAAGCCGAAATATTAAGCTTACAGCAAATGAAATCGGTTACAACACCGGCAATGGCTACAACAATATGAAGTACTGCGCAATTTTTCCTTTACGAGACAAAAGAAACGAAATTGCCAGCTTTTACGGTAGGTCAATAATCGACAATACTAACTCAAAGCACTATTATTCTGCCAATCGAAAAGGGCTTTATCCAAACTATCCTAATCCAAGCACAATCAAATTAATATTAACCGAAGCCATTATCGATACGGCAACACTTTTACAAATACCTGAAATAACAAAAGAGTTTACAATCTTATCCCTATACGGAACCAATGGACTAACCGAAGAACATAAACGAGTTATAGCGGAACTAAACCAACTAAATGAAATTATCTTGTTTTTTGATGGCGACCAGTCAGGAAGGGAAGCGATTAAAAAACATGCTGAAACTTTGCAGCAGCTAAAGCCTGGAATAGAAATAAGTTACGTTCAAACGCCCGATGGCGAGGATATAAACAGTCTGTCACTTAAATATGATAATGATTGCTTGCTGCAATTACTAAATGAGAAACTTCTTTTTTCAAGTGAGAAATCAATTGAAAAAGAAAAACCAGTTAATAATCATAAACCAAGTCACGGGCTTAACATATTAAACCCCAAAAAAATCAGCTATGCAACGGGTACAGCCATTTACCACATAAAAGGAGGTTTACGAAAAGAACTCGATAGTTTAAGGGTAAGCTTAGTTATAGAAAACCCAACTACTACAATAAAAAGCAGAAGCAAATTAGATTTATACGAAGATAAACAAGTAGAAAAACTAAGTCGAGAAGCGTCTGAAAAGCTTGGCCTAAGAGCCGATTTATTGGAAATGGATTTATCTGCAATGACCGATTTATTAGAAGAATACAGGGAAACCCAACTAAGCGAAACCGAAACCAACAAACTCAAATACCAGTTACCACCTACAACAATCGCAGAATGTACCCACTTTTTAAAACAAGCAGATTTAATAAACCGGATAAATGAATTAATCGGAAAATCGGGTGTAATCGGAGAAGAACATAACCGCTTGTTTCTGTTTGTCATTGCCACCAGTTACAAAATGCCCGATACTTTACATGCTTTAATACAAGGTAGTAGCGGAAGTGGTAAAACTCACTTGCTTTCTAAAATAGGTGGATTAATACCGCCAGAGGATAGTATATTCCTTACAAGAGTAACCGAAAGCAGTTTTTACAACTACGATGAAAAGTATTTTAACCACAAGCTCCTTTGTATGGAAGATTTAGACGGCTTAAAAGAAGAAGCTTACCTGGCATTTAGGGAACTTCAAAGCAAAGGAATGCTGACAAGCTCCACCAGTATTAAAAACGAAAACGGTACAATACAAGGCTTTGTAAAAACGGTTAAAGGCCCCATTGCCAGTATATCGGCAACAACCAAAGGCGAAATTTACGAGGATAACATGAGTAGAATCTTTTTAATTGCAGTAAATGAAAGCAACGAACAAACCAAAAGAATCATCAAATACCAAAACGAGAAAGCAGCCGGATTAATTGACACAGCAAAAGAGAAAGAAATAAAACAGTTTATCCAGAACCTTATACGTTTATTGAAACCTTACCAGGTAATCAACCCTTATGCAAATAAGATTTTGTTACCACAGGAAGCCCATAAAATAAGACGGTTAACGGAGTTGTATCATGCCTTTGTAAAACAAGTAACCTTA
>DNTK01000066.1 GCA_003508755.1 Bacteroidales bacterium
AAGCATATTTTGCCGGATGTTTGATGCCAATCGCTGCACATCCGAATCATCAAGGGAAATAACAGAAACGTTCACAGACTTAATTTTGGCAGCTCTTTTTACAGCATCGACATCCAAAGCCGGAATTACTGTCTGACCCGATTTATCTTTTAAAAACCTGCCCCGCCCAACAGGAATAGGAGCACCTCCGGGAGTGGCCATGGCCAACAGCTCAATCCTGTCCTGAGCATCATTCCTTGATTTGAGCACTTCAATTTCCTTATCAGTAATATTATCGGTGAAAACAACAATGGTACTTGGTGCCTCAATGCGATTTAACAGGCTGTCGGCTAATTCCAATGCCAGTGAAAGGTCGCTGCCGCCTACCGGCATTACTTTTGGCGTTAAGGATTTTAACTGATGGTCGATGGCTTTGTAATCGTTTGTAAAGGGTATTAACAGGTGAGCGGAACCGGCAAAAGCCACTACCGAGGTGTGCACACCGGGAGAAGCATTTAGCAGGTCGTGAATTTTCTGTTTGGTACGTCCCATTCTGCTGGGACCAATATCTTCTGCCATCATGGAGGCCGATGCATCCACCACCACAACCATAGCAGCTTCTATTTTCCCGCCTGGTTTTTCTACCTTTTGCCAGCTGGGACCTGCCAGACTAATTACCATAATGGTTAACACAAGTAGAAGCATTATTTTAGGCAGGTAGGAAATACCATCGCCGCGAACGATCAAGAAGGGTAAAATATCTTTATTGATGGCATTGCGCCAGTTTTCCTTTTGCTGTGTAGTAAGCAAAAGCAGCAGCCCGATTACTCCTACCGGAACTAATCCCCACAGCCATACGGCCCTTAGAAAGTGTATGTTATTCAGGAATTCTTCCATCTTACTTTTCTAAAAAGTGTTATTAATCCCAATGTGAGCTGATGCAGTATGGCTACAATAAATGCAGCAGATAAGGGCCAGAAATAAAGAAGTTTTACCGGGCGGTACGACTCATCTTCGTACTCAATGGGTTCCAGCATATTTATCTCTGCATATACTCCCTCCAGCTGCTCTCTGTCAATGGCCCGGAAATACTTTCCTCCTGTTTCAGAAGCAATCTGCCTGAGTGTGCGCTCATCTAAATCAAATAAGCCGGCATTCGGATCGCCCATTCCGATGGTATAAATCAAAACACTGTCGAGTGCTGCTGTGCGCGCTGCCTGAATGGGATTTATTTCACTCCCGCTATCTACGCCATCGGTAAGTAAAATCAACACTTTCTTATCTACTGAGTCGGCCTCAAACAACTCAACACTTCGGCCTATGGCATTTCCCATAGCGGTTTTCTGACCTGCCATACCCACTTCAACTTCGTGTAACAGGTTGAATACCATCTTCAAATCTGTGGTAAACGGCACCTGTAAATAGGCTTGTGTCCCAAAGAATATGAGTCCCATCCGATCACCTTCGCGTTGTTCTATAAATTCATCCATAACGAATTTGACTGCCTCCCAGCGCGAGACTCTTTTATTGTCTATAATCCAATCGCGAGTTGCCATGCTTCCCGAAATATCCACGGCAATCATCATGTTACGGGTTGTTTTAATTCGTTCTTCCGGCTCTCCGACAAGCTGTGGCGAAGCCAGGGATGCGAGCATAAGCAACCAAACAAGCAGTAAAGCAATAAAGGAAGGAATTTGCCTGCGGGCAATGCCAATTCCCTTCCGGGGCTCCTGGCCCGATGCTTCAACCAGGCGATTAAAAAAAGGTGCTGCCAGTGCATTTCTTCTTTTCTTTACTGGTGGTAACAGAAATATCACCAGTATTGGCAATGGCGCCAACCAGAATACCCATATGTAGGCCCATTCAAACATGATGTTTTCTAATCCATTTATTAGTATTGGTTATTAAATCATTTAATAGGGCACTATCTATCTGCTTCAGTCGCTCAGCTGGTAAATAGTGCAGCTCCAGCAAATTTGTATCCGGTTTGGAACTGAAATGGGCGGTGGTACATTTCTCTTCCAGGAACTGAATCCAGGATTTACCATATAACCCGGCTACTTCAGCGAGTGAATATGACTGAGCAGCAACACTTCGCAAGAGAATTGTCAGGTTTTGCAGACCTGTTACGCGAGTATCTGCCGACAATACCTGTGGCTTTATGTTTCTGACAAGAATCCTTGATGCCTTCAAACGATACCTTCTTCTCCATTGCCTCCTGAGGAAGAAAAACAAGATTACGAACAGCATCAACAGGATGAGACCATACGCAATTACCCAACCGATGGTTAAGCGCTCCATAAGCACCCTGCCCGGTTCCTGGTAAGGATTCAATTGCTGACCATATGTATTCAATATGTCATTCATTTTCTTTTTGTTCTGTTACTTCCCTGGGATAGCATTTTTCTTATCTGATCCGATACCGGGTCGATGGTGTTGAATTCGAGGAGAGTAATGCCATACCCCTTGGTCATGTTTCGAATTTTTGCTAAATGATCGGTAAATGATGCGGCAAACCTTTCTCTTGTTTTTACCTCATTCATCCCTGCAACCATCTGTAGCTCGCCGTTGCTCAAAACAATTTCTTCATCCGGAAGTCTTTTTTCCATGGAATCGCTCACATGTGCCAGGATGATATCGTTATGTCTTGACAGATTGATTAATGTTTTCAGGGTTTGATTGTCAAAACCTTCTAGATCGCTAATAACCAACAACAGGTAATCGTGTGTGATGAGGCTGTTGGTTTTCTTAAGAACCTCGTTGAGCATATCGTTTTTTTGCCCGCTGTAGCTGTTAACATCTAGGGCATTGTTCATTTTTACAACTTCCTGTAAAAACCGTTGTACTGCCCTTCGATCTCTTTTTGGTTTGGTTTCGATGTAGTTATTGTCGTTGAATACGATACCACCTACCCGATCGCCAACTGCCAGTACTTTCCATGCAGCCAGGGCTGCGACATGAGCCGCTGTGACAGACTTCAGGAGTTTTTTACTACCAAAAAACATGGAAGAGGATTGATCCACCAGTATGTATACCGGACGCTCGCGTTCTTCGGTATATGTTTTGGTATGTGGCTTCTGAGTTCGGGAGGTCACCCGCCAATCGATCTTTCGGATATCATCGCCATGGGCATAGGCACGCACCTCATCGAAATCAAGTCCCCTACCCCGCAGTTTTGAACGGTGCCGCCCTGTTAGAAGACTCTGCACCGGCTGTTTGGGTAGTAAACTAAATCCACGAATCTCGTACTGCAACTTAATAAGTGTTTGCAGATCGACAAATACATTCGGATTAAGTACTCGTTGTGTCGTTTTATCTAATCGTTCGCGGGGCATTTTTACACTATCAACTTTAATTCTATTTTATTCTGACAGCTTCACTTTCTGCCAGGATACACAATGACGAAAAATAATGTCGTCTTTGCGAGAATGCAGGACGAAGCAATCTTTCTTATTAGCTTACTACAACAACTTTCAAAACTTCATCAATAATGCTGTCCGCATTTATTCCATCGGCAGTGGCTTCGTAGCTTGGTATAATCCGGTGCCGCAGTACATCATGGATAATTGCCCGTAAGTCTTCAGGACCCACAAAATCGCGTTCATTCAGCCAGGCATGGGCCCTTGAAACCCTGTCGAGTGCAATTGTTCCCCTGGGACTGGAGCCATAATCAATCCATTTGTCCAATTCTTTACTGTATTTTGAAGGAAAGCGTGTACAATCGATCAGGTTTACAATGTACTTTTCCATGCTCTCGGATAAATGAATGGCGCTTACCTCCTTGCGTGCTTCAAATACATGCTCTTGTGTAATTTTCTCCCTTTTCTCTTTCGTTTCTTTACTTCCTTGTTCCTCGCCCCGAACCAACTGCAATACTTTTATTTCTGATTCAATATCGGGATAGGATACAATCACATGGAGCAGAAACCGGTCCATCTGAGCTTCCGGCAACGGATAAGTTCCTTCCTGTTCGATAGGATTTTGCGTAGCCATTACCATAAATAGGTCCGGAAGTTTCCGGGTTTTACCGGCTGCTGTAACTTGTCTTTCCTGCATGGCTTCAAGCAGGGC
>DNTK01000343.1 GCA_003508755.1 Bacteroidales bacterium
GTTTAAATGTCCAACTCACCATATTTGTGGTAACTTCTGTTCTTGGGTTGTTTTTGTTAAGAAAATTCCTTAAGAACAAATTCTTTTCGGCTACCAATGTTGAGGCAGAAGCCCTTGAAGAAGAATTTATTGGTAAAACTGCCATTGCAGAAATTGAATTTAAAAAGGGAGTACCTGGAAAAATAAACTTCAAAGGAACACACTGGACGGCCATTGCCGACAGTGATCTGGAACCTGGCGATCAAGTTAAAATAATAAACAAGGAAAGCTTAACCCTTTACATTTCAAAGAAACATTAACCTATAAAATCATGCAGGAGGAAATAATTATGGATCCACGGACAATCATTATTGCCGGATTAATTATTCTGGCAGTTATTATTCTATTATCGTATGTAAAAGTTGTACCTCAACGTTCGGCCTTTATTATTGAGCGACTTGGAAAGTACCGAAGTACATTAATAGCCGGTTTTAATGTTCTTTTTCCGTTTATTGATAAGGTAAGGTACAAGCATACACTCAAGGAACAGGCAATTGATGTGGCTTCACAAATTTGCATTACTAAAGACAATATCTCAGTGGAGGTTGATGGCATACTCTATTTGCAGGTGATTGATCCCAAAAAGGCATCGTATGGAATTGATGATTACCGATTTGCTTCAATTCAGATCGCACAAACTACTATGCGGAGTATCATTGGTAAACTGGAACTGGATAAAACATTCGAGGAACGCGATACCATCAATACAGCCATTGTTGACGCGGTGGATAAAGCTTCCGACCCATGGGGTGTTAAAGTTACCCGATATGAGGTTAAGAATATTACTCCCCCTGTTAGTATAAAGGATGCTATGGAGAAGCAAATGCGCGCCGAACGTGAAAAAAGAGCACAAATTGCTGAATCAGAAGGTGAGAAGCAGGCCAAGATAAATGTTGCCGAAGGAGATAAGCAGGAATTGATAGCACGGTCTGAAGGAGAAAAACAACGGCGGATTAATGAAGCAGCCGGTAGGGCAGCCGAGATAGAACAAGTGGCTATGGCAACCGCAAAGGGAATTCGCGAGATTGCCTCAGCAATTGGAGAGCAGAATGGTATCGAAGCAGTAAATTTGAGAGTTGCAGAACAATACATTGGTGAGTTCGGAAAGCTTGCTCAGGAAAACAACACCATGATTATCCCAAGCAATATGGCCGACATTTCAACATTTGTGGCCACAGCAACCTCTGTGCTTGAAACGGTGAAAAAGAAAACGTAGACTTACAAAAAAAATTAAGATAAGGGGCTGCATGAGTAGCCCCTTTCTTTTATTAATGCGGGCTATTTTGAAGATTACAATAGTTTGGTTTACTTTGTGAGGCACCAAAGTAAAAACTGCTTGAAGGAGAAAATAATTCTGGGTATTGACCCTGGTACATCAATTATGGGATTTGGCGTTTTAAAGGCTGTTGGCAGCAAGGCCAGCATGCTGGATATGGGACTGATTAAAATGAAAAAAATAACTGATCCGTATTTAAAGTTAAAGGAGATATTTAATCAAACTACCGCCCTAATCAAAAAGTATGCTCCAGACGAATTAGCCATCGAAGCCCCATTTTATGGGAAAAATGTTCAATCGATGCTAAAACTGGGCAGAGCACAAGGGGTAGCCATTTCTGCAGCATTGCAGCACGATATACCAATTTTTGAATATGCCCCAAGAAAAATTAAAATGGCCATAACAGGGCAGGGGAGCGCCTCGAAAGAACAGGTGGCAGGTATACTTATGAATATTTTAGATGTTACAGAACCACCTGAAGATTACGATGCCACCGATGCATTGGCAGCGGCATTGTGTCATTTCTACCAAAAAGATATTCCTGGCGCTTCGAGCTATAAAGGTTGGGGCGATTTTGTCAAGAAAAACCCCAAACGGAAAGGATGATTATAAATTACTTCGAATTGCTTCAGCAATTGATGCAAGCTCTTGCTCCGATAGGCTTAACTTAGGGTTCGCAAAGCTTAAATCGCCAATGTTGTTGATGGGCACCAGATGCACATGTGCATGGGGCACTTCAAGGCCGATGACAGCAATTCCGATTCGTTTGCAGGTTACCGTTTTTTCAATAGCCCGCGCAACTTTTTTTGCAAAAATATTGAGATCAGCCAGTACCTCATCTTCTAAATCGAAAATGTAATCAGTTTCTTTTTTCGGAATAACTAAGGTATGTCCTTTGGCCAGGGGATTTATGTCCAAAAAGGCCAGGAAGCGATCGTCTTCGGCAATTTTGTAGCAAGGAATTTCTCCTTTTACAATTTTGGTAAAGATAGTAGGCATGGTTAATTGGTTTATCGGGATATTTCAATGATTTCGAAAGGAATAGTACCATTGGGAACAGTAATTTCTGTCACGTCACCCACCTTCTTTCCCATAAGACCCTGGGCAATCGGAGTATTCACTGATATTTTCCCGGCTTTAAGGTCAGCTTCACTTTCCGATACAAGGGTATAAACCATTGTGGCATTATTTTTTTTGTTCTTAATGGTTACCTTGCTAAGAATCTGAACTTTAGAGCTATCTAGCTTCGATTCATCAATCAGCCGTGCATTTCTGATTGTATCCTGAAGTTTGGCAATTCGCATCTCCAGTAAACCCTGAGCTTCTTTAGCAGCATCGTATTCAGCGTTCTCCGATAGATCGCCTTTGTCTCGAGCTTCAGCAATTTGTTTAGAAATCGATGGTCTCTCAATGGATGTTAATTGATTTAACTCCTCTTTTAGTTTTTGTAATCCTTCTTCGGTTATGTAAGATACTTGCGACATATCCAATCCTCCACAAATG
>DNTK01000419.1 GCA_003508755.1 Bacteroidales bacterium
CATTTAATAGACATTGATGTTACCAAGAATAAATATAGGTATTTGGTTTACAGAGATTTAAAAAAATTGATTTTAGAATTAATGGAAATTTATAATAAAAATAAAATAGTAATTTAAAATTCAAGAAAATGAAAGAAGAAGCATTAAAAACAATCGAAGCACAATTACCAGCACCAATAAAAGAAGTTATTGGTAATACTCAAATTGAAGTACCGAAAGCTCAAGCAATTGCCATGAATTATGCTCCTTTTATGCAGCAGATTAACGAAATTGCAATTGAAGTTCAACAACTCGAAAAAGGAAATCCTGAACATTTGGAAATGGCCAAAAGGTACCGTATTGATTTAAGCAAAATTTGTTCAGCAGCAGAAAGGCAAAAAAAGCAAGACAAAGCCTCATTATTATTGGAGCAAAAATTTTATGACGCCTTATTTAACGTCGTAAACAGTGCTGGCCGTTTGATACAGGGAGAAGCTCAGGAAATTGAAAAATATTTTGAGAAACAAGAAGCTGAACGGATTCAAAGATTACATGATGAACGTTTGGCAAAAGTAGAAAAATACGGCGTCAATAGCGATCATATTGATTTGGGTCGTATGGAAGATGATGTTTGGGTAAATTTTTATAAAGGAACCAAAGCAAGTTATGAACAAAAACTGGCAGCAGAAAAAAAGGCTGAGGAGGACAGGAAACTAAAAGAACGAAAAGCTAAAGAATACGCCAAAAAGTTGGCTGAAGAAAATAAAAGACTTCAAGCTGAGGCAAAAAGAAAAGCTGAAGAGGCTGAGGTAGCACAAAAAAAAGCATTGGATACTTCAAATCGTCTTGCAGCTTTGTTCGCCATTGGTGTTAAAAAAAAGCCTGAAGAAGTTTCTGATTTGTCGAATGATCAGTGGAAGGAATTATACTCAAACCACAAAACAGAATTTAACAAAAAACAGGAGGAAATTCGAAAGGCTCAAGAAAAAGAAAAACAGGAAAAAAGAAAGCAATTAGAGTTGATTGAAAAAAGAGTTCAATCCAGGTTGAATGAGCTTAAAAAATTGGGTTTTGATAATCAAGGCAACATTCACATACATATGCAAGCCAATTTCAGGATATTTGGCCTGCAAATTGAAAGCATGCCAGATAATGATTGGAATGAAGTAATTATTGACTTCAAAAACAAATTAAATCTGGCAAAAGAAAGAATTGAAACGGAAAGAAAACTTGAGGAAAAAAGAATTGAAGATCAGAAGCGCTTAGAAGCAATTAAAAAAGCTGAAACAGAAGAAGAGGAAAGAAAAAAACAAGCTGAACTGGCGCCGGATAAAGAAAAGATTGAAAACTACCTGGTTGAACTATTGCAAGTGAAACAGCCAAAAGTTGAAACTGAAGGAGCAAAACAAATTATTACCAACATTAATAAATTACTTTTAAAAATTGAAGTATATGTTGAGCAAAAAATTAAAGAATTATGACCGAACATGAAATGATCGAATTTGATCAAGTCCATCATCTTTTGCTGCAATTAGAAACAGCTAAAAATCAAACTGTAATGGCTTTAAGGAAAAAACCAAAAGACGTCCTTTTAACTTCCCATCTAAATAAAATTCAAAGTGACATAAAATCCACTTCTGATATTTACAATCAATTGCACCAAAAGTTCATACGGCATATTGAAAAGAAATATAATGTCACATTTCAGCTATTCAGAGGACCAACAATGAAATTAAATGGAAACTGATCTTACAACATTGAGAATTCTTTGGAATCAAATACTTGAATATAGTAATGAAAAGAAATTTTATTTTCAAGGATTTGCATATCAAGGCAAACTAGAACCAAGTTGGAAGTTTTGGAAAAAGCCTCGAACCAATAAATATTACTACTGGTTACAAAGTGTGATTGGTCTCATAAAAAATAAAACTTCTGATGAATTAGTCGCACATACTGCAAACCTATTACTTCATTTTGGTTATGCATGTTTGAATCCGAGATTACCTGAAAAGAAAATGAAATTGGCAAACATGATTGAATTGATATTAAAAAATAAAACGAATTAAAACGGATTTCAAGAAGTTCAAAAACAGAAAAAAAACGGTCGTTTTAATGCCGTTTCAGCCTTTGTTAGCAACTGTAAACACGGCTTTATATGACAGACATTGAATTAATACACGGAGACAGCTTACAAGCATTAAAAGGCTATACGGATAATCATTTTGATGTAGCTATAGTTGACCCACCTTATGGTCTTGGATTTGATGGAGAAAAAACAAGTATGACAATAAGCCCGAATATGGAAAGCGAAAGAAAAAAGTTTTGGAAGGGCAAAAAGGTAAACCAATACACAAAAAAGGATTGGGATAAAGAAGTGCCACCAAAAGAATATTGGGATGAGCTTTTTCGAGTGTCTAAAAATCAAATTGTTTGGGGTGGCAATCATTTTGAACTACCACAAAGTAGAGGGTGGATTTTTTGGGATAAAAAAATGGATAAGGGTTTTTCTTTAGCTGATGGCGAACTTGCTTGGACTTCATTTGATAAAGGCGTAAAAAAGTTTGAATACTTATGGGCTGGATTTAAAAAGAAAAAACCGATTAAGAGAATACACCCAACACAAAAACCAATAGACTTATATAGATTTTGTTTAAAATATTACACATGCGAGGGCGATTTGATTTTAGATACTCACTTGGGTAGTGGAAGCATAGCCATAGCCTGCCATTATATGAAACGAAAACTAATAGGATATGAAATTGATAAAGAGTATTACGATGCAGCTTGTAAGAGGTTTAAAGAACAAACAATGCAGCAAGCACTATGGTAGCACTTTCACACAACGGATCTGGGCCATGCCCCGTGCCGTCTTAAATAGATAAAACTTTCAAAATGGAACAAACTTTAATAGATAGAAAAAACCTTCGGGTAAGCGATATACAGGCATGGGATATAGCCCGTGTCAGCAACTGTACCTTATCCGAAGTTTACCTAATGGACTGTATTGCTGGAATGAAGCACTACCCTGACAAATTTTTTGATTTAGCAGTAGTTGACCCGCCTTATGGGGTTGGTGAGGATGGGGGAAAAGCTCGAACACGAGGAAGTAAAAAGACTAATGGAGTAAAAAAGGGCTGGGATAATAGCCGACCTGAATTAGAGTATTTCATCGAGCTTTGGAGGGTGTCTAAAAATCAAATCGTATGGGGAGGAAATTACTTTGCTGACCTATTACCTGCTTCAAGATGTTGGCTTTATTGGCAAAAAAATATGGGTGGTGATTTTGCGGATGGTGAATTGGCTTGGACTTCATTTGATAAGGTGCTAAAGCAATACATTAAAAGAAGCGAAACATTAAATAGAATACACCCAACGCAAAAGCCAATTGAGCTATACGATTGGATTTTTAGGAACTATGCGGAGGAAGGTTGGCGAATACTCGATACTCATTTAGGAAGTGGAAGTAGTAGAATAGCAGCGAATAAGGCGGGTCTTGATTTTGTAGGATTTGAAATAGATGAAGATTACTTCAATGCAAGCGAAGACCGTTTCAAAAAATTTGTTTCACAGACGAGGCTCTTTTAGGCATTGTTGTTAACGGTTCTAATAAAGAATCGGTTTAATGTTCTTTATTTATTGTTGTAATTATGTTGCCCGATTGCGAATGAGCGTCTGTCTACTGCCTCTCGCAACTTAGTGGACTTGGGTAAGAGGTATAGTTTGCACCTCGAACATATATTCTGGCTGTAGGGGTGGCGTACCTACAGAACTGTAGCCAACCTGAGTAGTTCAGCAATGCGACATTTGCGAACGCAATACTTTAGCTTTCGGGCAATTAATTACAATGATGGGTGTAAAATTTTGTGGAGCAAAGCAGAATCAATTTTAAACCTTGTTAGCGTTCGTTTTGAGCGTTGGCAGCAAATAACGAAAAATGAAAAAACAAATGACACAATTTGAAAAAAAAGTTTGGAAGTTAATGAAAGAAATTGGATGGGGGAATGCACCTGAAAGATTTCATTTAAGATATTTTAGAGATGTGGTAAACTCAACTAAAAAAGCTATTGAGAATGAAAAAATATGATATAGTTTACGCAGATGTTATGCCTTCGTTTTTGGCACGGATTGATTTCACGAGATTTTCAAATGATGAATTGCTTGAAATTGCTAAGATTGTAAAACCTTATTCTGGCAGGTATGAGATAATACAATCCAAAAAATCAGTACTCTATTTCAAATTACCATTTATCGGTGAAGAATATAAGCTGATTATTAAGCCATCAATTCAAGGCTTGTATCATATAAAATCACCTGATTGGTACAAAGAATTTCAACCAAGTTGGGTATTATTCAACAGCTTCAAATT
>DNTK01000295.1 GCA_003508755.1 Bacteroidales bacterium
ATAAGTGACCAACTTTTTCTGATTTTCCTGGGGTGAGCACATTTGCAACATTAAACAACTAAAAATTGACAATAAAAATCGGTAGGTATAGTGCATTATTTTCATCTTATAAATATTTGTAAGGTAATGTATTAATTAAAATCTTTTGCTGTTAATATTCTATTACAAAAGTTCGCTGGAATAGCTATTTGTCCATCCGGAAGTTCCAATTCAATAAGTTGTCGAAACAAATCTGCCAGGACAACCTTCTCACCATTAAATGGAAAACGAATCGAATTGGCTTCATTTAGATTCGGATCATTGATTCTTCTTAAATACTCCAAAGCATATGCTGTTTTTCTTTTGTATCGTTTAGCCTTTTCAGGATCTCCCCAAAAAGACAGTGATTTTAGAAATTTGATATCAGCATTTTCGTCGAGAGCCACTTCCAATAATTCAATCACATGATCAGCAAACTCTGTGGGCTCATCACAGCGTTGATAATGGTAGTCGATTAAAGCAGGAATATCTTTCTTTGGTGTTTCGTAGAGTTTTTTTCTGAATAGGTTATTAGCAAGAGCTCATGTAGCCTTTTTAGTATGTTTTAGTATGTATGGAGATGGATCCAAAAGATCCTGGGTGGTCTGGAAATAATTGGTTGGCATAGCGATCTTTTGTTTTCACTATTATAGCATAAAAATTGATTTCAAAGTGCAGAAAATTATAATCAATTACAATTTGCCAATCTATTCAGGCAGTTGAAGATAGTGGAAAGAACATAGAAAAATGGGATCAAGAATTTGGAATAAAGCACTATTTACTATTTATGATGGTATTTGAAGAATAAACAATTGCCAACATGCGTAGGATGCCATACAATTTTTCGGCACCAAGGATTCAGCAAAGTTGGTCAAGCTAGCACAAATTTTTGCTGTTGATTCTTGCTAATAAGTGGTCACGAAGTTTAAAGCGGTGATTTTCACGCCATATCTCTTAGTGTGAACTGGAAGAGAGATTGATCATGATAGATCCTTTTCTTCTACTCAATTTCATATAATCGAAAACCGACCAATAAGCAGGACTATTCCTAAGATCATCAATTTCAAACTATACCATAAAGTTATCTCATCTCATATATCGAAATTATTTTATATACAAAAATAGAAGTAATTGTTTTTTTATTATATTAGTTAAAATTTGAGAAAAATGAGAAGAAGTGATCTTGGAGAATTTGAAGAGATTGTTCTATTAAGTGTAGCTGCCCTAGCACCTCATGCCTACAGTGTTGCCATCGCCGAAGAATTAGAATTCCAAACAAAAAAAATTATTACCACCGGAGCGGTTCATGCAGCATTACAGAGAATGGAAAATAAAGGATTGGTATCTTCCAAATTGGGTGAGGCAACCAAAGAGAGGGGGGGGAGGAGAAAAAGATTATTCACAGTAACATATGCTGGAAGTCAAATCCTACATGAAGTGAAAGAAATTCGGGATCGTTTATGGGATAAAATCATTCCAGGAACCCTTCCTCAATACTCCATTTGATCATGTCATTCTATAATAAATTACCTGATAAAAGTAAAAATCCTTCCAA
Source organism: Bacteroidales bacterium (assembly GCA_003508755.1). Lineage (GTDB taxonomy): Bacteria > Bacteroidota > Bacteroidia > Bacteroidales > UBA10428 > UBA10428. The sequence continues at coordinate 1,574 of DNTK01000295.1, forward strand.
AGACTGGAAAGTAAAACTACTTACAAAATTCTGCTCCTATAATATACGAGAAGAAATTCTGGGAGATTTGCAAGAAAGGTATCTATTGAAATCAGAGAAATTGGGGGATGCTGCAGCCCGCAAATACTATTGGAGAGAGGTATTGTCGTATGCAAGACCATCTTTTTTCAAAAACCCGAAAGTCAATAACAACAAAACAAACACATTTGAAATGATAAGAAACTATTTCAAAATTGCCTATAGAACTACAATTCTTAACAAAGCATTTTCTTCAATAAATGTGATTGGACTTTCACTTGGAATGACTTGTTTTTTACTAGTCTTTTTGTGGATCCAGGATGAATTGAGCTATGACAGGTATCACCAAAATGCCGATAATATATATCGAGTTGTCTCGTCATTTAAAAATGCTGACAATCCGTGGACAAGTTGGCCTGTTGCCCACTTCCCATTTGCGACGGAAGCAAAAAATAAATATCCGGAGGTGAAAAATGTCGCACGTTTTTTGGGTGCTGGCAGAACTGTGTTTCGACATGAGGAGAACTATTATTATGAAGATGAATTTTACAGGGCGGATTCAACGGTATTTAACATGTTTTCATGGAATTTTATCTCCGGAAACCCTCGGACAGCGCTGGACAATCCCAATAGTATGGTTGTTACAAGGTCAATTGCCGAAAAGTATTTTGGCACAACAGATTGCCTCGGTAAATCCCTTGTTAACGATAACAATGATCAGTACAATATTACAGGAGTAATCGAAAATATTCCCCGCAACTCTCATTTCAGATTTGACGCCCTCTTTTCAAGTAATAATGTACCGGAATTTCTACGAAATTGGAGAAATCTTGGTGTGTTAACATATATTGAGTTACCTGATGATTATAATTATCAGGAATTCCAACCTGCATTAGATGCTATTATTACACAACATATAACGCCTATACATCAGGAGCAAAGTACGAGCTTTCGTTATGAACTCCAACCGATCACATCCATCCACCTGCATTCCAAAGTACAGTTCCAGGCTGATGAAGCAGGAGATATCAATACCGTGTATATATTTTCGGTTGTTGCGATACTCATGCTTATTATTGCCTGTATCAATTATATGAACCTTGCCACGGCCAGATTTTTAAAGAGGGCGCGTGAAGTAGGTGTTCGTAAAGTAGCCGGTTCATCCAAATTACAACTTGTCATGCAGTTCCTGTCTGAATCACTCTTGATTACACTAACAGCTGCATTTCTGTGTGTATTCCTCATCTATATATTTCTCCCCCTCTTTAATGAAATTGCCCAAAAACAAATACCATTTTCTATACTTTTTCAAACTAACCTGATCCTTTTATTCCCTGGGGTGGTTCTTTTTACAGGAATATTGGGAGGGAGTTATCCTGCTTTCTACCTGTCATCATTTAAGCCGATAAATGTATTAAAAGGAAGAATGGCCTCTAAGAGAGGAAAGCCGATGCTGCGAAAAGCACTGGTAGTCACACAGTTTATTATATCATTGGCTTTGTTGACATCTACACTGATTGCATATAGGCAGCTGGAATTCCTCTCCAACAAAAACCTTGGCTTTGATAGGGAACATGTGGTTCTTGTTAATATGCGTGATCCCGGTTTAAGGGAAAAGTTTCAGCCATTAAAGAATGAACTTCTCACCATACCTGAAGTTGTGTATGTATCGACTGCTTCTAACGCTCCGGGAAATAATATGCCAAGGATGAGACTTGGTGTGGAAACCAATGATGGAAATATTGAAGAGGATAAAACAGTTGAATTTTATTTTGCTGACTTTGATTTCATCCAAACACTGGGAATGGAAATAATAGAAGGCAGGAATCTTGATGAGCAATTTTCAAGCGATACGGCTTTTTCAGTGCTCGTTAACGAAGCAATGGTATCACAAATGAATTGGGATCATCCATTGGGTAAGAAAGTTAAGTTACCTGTATTCGGACAGGACAGTACAGTGACTAAGGAAGTGGTTGGTGTAATAAAAGATTTTCATCAAAAGTCACTATACGATCATATAGAACCACTTCTTGTACAGTACGCGAACAGTAGCTTTGTCCTTTATGTGAAAATCGATGGAAATGATATTAGCAACACTTTACAAAAATTAGAAAATAGTTGGAGAAGTATCCATCCGGATCGCCCATTTGACTTTTCCTTTCTTGACCAAGATTTTGCCGCAAATTATGACGAGGATAAAAGGCGCGGAAAAATATTTGCTGTATTTAGTGTCTTGTCTATAGTTATTGCATGCCTAGGACTGCTTGGCTTAGTGGCCTTCACAACTGAAGAACGTAACAAGGATATCGCCATACGAAAAATCAACGGTGCTAGTACCCCGAATCTGGTAATTTTGCTGTCCAAAGACTTTCTAATGCTTGTTTTACTGGGCGCAATCATTGCGCTTCCAGTGACGTGGTATTATATGGACAACTGGTTGAATAATTTTGCCTATAAGATCATTTTATTGAATGAGTTAGGGCTAGCCTTGAAGGCTACAATTTTGCTAATAATAGCAACAATGCTTACTGTTGGTTATCATACAATAAGGACTGCTACAAAGAACCCGGTAAGATATCTTCGATCGGATTAATATTAGTTATTTTATGGTATCTGCACCCAAACTTATAGTTAATTCAAAAATTAGACGATACTTAAGATGTCGGTGACATATTCACCAACATATAACAATTTTACAAGTTGTATCCACACTATTTTTTTTTGAAAATTGATGTTAAGAATTTTGAATCAGTAAGCCATCTCCTCTTGCAAAGTATTACGAGCATATTTATATGACTTACTCAATTACAATTTTGTCTATATTAGAATGAAATAAGCATACTCACCCAATGCTTCGGAATTGCGCATCAATTCGATAATGGCCATCCGTTGATTGGCTTTGCCTACCGTGTATTGCTGATTATCCATGATCAGATAGGTTATTGTCCTTTTCAACAGCCTTAACTATTTCCATCTGATCGGTTTCTAATGCAGTAAATCCACATATATCTATCATTGCTTCAAACAGATTTTTGTAAAATTTTCAATCCCCAGAAATACTGACTGATCCTGATTCATGAGCAAATAGAGTCTTGTTTTTGGGCAAAT
>DNTK01000431.1 GCA_003508755.1 Bacteroidales bacterium
AAGGAACCCACTGCAATAGTATACATAGAAAGCCGGTTTTCGCCCGATGCGACTACTGCGTCTGTGGGACTATCCGGATCAATATCTGTTTCTGTTATGGTCCAACCCAGGGCCGACCCGCTGGTAGTCACAGGGTCAGGAGTCATGATGGTAAATTCGTAATCGTATGCCCACTTGCGTATGGTAAAAAAGTTTCCGTTAAAGGCAAGCGAGAATCTACGGTTATAATTTATCTGTATGCCTCCTGTAAATATGGCACCTGCTCCAAAGTTCGAGAAAAGGTAAGGAGAGGGTTGAGCAAATGTTCCCGTAAAAGCTGAGCTTTCGATGTTGGAGAGGACATAATCGCTTTCGCCAAAAGGATTGACCATACCAACGGAGAAGTTAAGGGTAAATTTTTGCTCTAATTGCGAGAAAGCAGAAACAGAAACAACAAGCAAAAAAAGGATGATATGCAGCGTTCTTTTATTCATAAATATGATATTCCGGGTTGTTTATTCTTTTAAATGTGCACTTTCGTAAAGAATTCCATTCTTTTTATACACCATTGGTTTGAATAGTGCCTCGGTTTGAATTAATTCTGATTTTGTGTCCTGGTTGTGTATTCTTTTTGATTGTGTATTCTTAAAATCCCATGCATCATCGGTATGGAGGTAAACAAATTGATTATTTGTCATTGGAAGATCAAACTCATAGCCATTCTCCCATTGCTTCCCATTGGATTGCCCTATATAATAAGCATCTATTGTAATGTCAGAATATGAAACATAATAACCAAATGGGTAGTTTACATTATCAGCAGGAACAATAAGGTCTTCATAAAACTCATAACTATAATCACCGTTGTGAACATCAAGCGGATTAAGCTCGGAGGTAGTATTATTCTGAATGTAAATAAAGAAAAATAAATCGTTTGTAATGAGGGAAATTTCCTGCTCATCCGAGCTACCAAAAGAAATATCCGTGGGGCCCCATTCAAGGAGTTCGCCTATTGGTTGTTCATCGCCGGTTTTTCCTTGTGTATTTGCAGTGTAGGTGATTGTGTTAATAGTTTCCGGGAAGAAGAAATCAACAGCTTCCTGAGGTGGTGCAATTTTTGTTTCACCACCAATTGTAACCTGTATATCGGTAAATATTTGATTGTAAATAACAAACCTTTTCTGAAAAATCACTGCTGCATATCCTACATAATTTGCCTGTTCTCCGGCTACTACAGTTACCACATTATTCAATCCGGCATTATCCCAGGTTGTAGATCCCTCATGTTTAAATGCTTTTACATAGTAGTTTCCGGGTTCCAGGTTTTCAAACAGGATCTCACCATTTTCATCTGTAAAACCTTCAGCTACTGCATTGATATTATTTTCAAGGTCGCTCTGATTTAAAAAGAGGGTAACCTGACAGCCAGGAATTAAGTTTTCAGTGCCTTCCTCTCTGTACGTTAGTTTCAAATTACCTAACGTGCTACTGATTTGTCCTACAAATATGGTTGCATATCCTGCTCCATTTGCATTCCCCTTTTTAGCGATAAGCGACACAAGGTAAATACCTGCTGTGTTATATGAATGTGTGGGATTCTCCTGTGTAGATTCTTCGCCATCGCCAAAATACCAATGATAGGAGTCGGCTCCTTCTGTGTTGTTGTTGAACTGCACCTGCTCACCAACAGCAACATTGCTTGAGGAGAGGGTAAATGCAACCTTTGGTCGTGTGTCTTCTTCACATTGCAGCATGAGAAGGGAGAACAACAAGATCAATGATATGGTGAGAAGTTTATTCATAAACCAGGCTATTTTGAAATTCGTTATAATCCCATCAGTTTATCGAGCTGCTGGCTGTTCATCTCAAGTTTTTCTTTCAACTCTTTGCGAACAACCTTTTTAGCAATTTCTAGCGATTGTTTTACATCGTAGAACAGGCGCACCTGTGCCTCAATTTTATCATCTGGTAAATCGCGATAGATCTTAAAGAAAGGATTGACATAACCCAATTCTTGTGCAATTACATTTTTGGCCGATTGAACAATTTCTGTAACAGAAGCTGCATCGGTAGTACTTAATTGTGCATTGCCGATGTTTGCATCTACCAGCGATGAAATATTTGTTTGTATAAGCCCGGCCAGTTGCAGTTTTGCCAACTCGATCGATTGCATGTCTGCAACAGACTTTGATTCTGCCACTGCATTTCCGTCGGCTGTTATGAAGCGGGCATTGCCCTGTTCGTCTACCATGTACTGCTTCATCCAGGCATTTTCTATGAGCTTATCAAGCGGCAAAGAGCCCGGCGCCACGTACCATCCTGATTTTTTTAGTGACTTCGATTCTTTTCGGGCCTCTCTGATGGCTTTGTCTTTGATTTCTTTTTCTAATTGTTTTTGATTTTGCTGGGCATTCAGCAAGTTAGAAAATAGAAATAGTGCACAACATAGTGTGCTTAATGTTAGTAGATGCATTTTCTGTTTCATGATGTTGGTTTTGTTTACTAATAAATGTATGATTTTTTCTAGTGAATATCAATAGTTTAGTTCAACTATTTTCTCATGAAAATAAAATCGCCACCTTCGTCGCCAGCATTTTTTATAGTGCCATACTGTGGAATGTTTTCACTGTTATTTATGACAGCCGGCTTAAAACTATAAAAGAGTTGCTCTGCAGTGATGTACTTTTCTTCATTTTCGATTAGGCGTTTTGTAAAGAATTCAATAAATACACTTTTATCGGGTACTTCGCTAAGAATGCCACTAGTCATAGCTTTTCGGCTGGGCAATTCGTAAATACGCTGGATACTTTCCGGGCTTTCTGAAATGCTGCGGGTTTTAAAAATTCCACCACTGAAACAGGCATCGGCAATAAGCAATGTGTGGCGACTGGGAATTCCGCTTATATAGCCACTGATTGTGCTGTTTCGAATCCAGTTCGATGTGTTATTTAATTGTGCATCGGAGGGTAACCAATATCCTTTATTCACTTTGCTATTCCAGGTTCCGTGTCCGGCATAGAAAATAAGCAAATTGTCCTTTTCGGTAAGGGTCTTTTCATAATTATCGAGCTGCTTAATGATATCTGATCATTTCGGATTCTTCAGTACAGTAATCTGGTTTTCGGGAAAAGAATATTCCTGGGTAAGTACCGCATACAACTTATTGGCATCGTTTATGGGTTCGTCGAGGTTTGTCATAGCCGGGTCGGCATATTC
>DNTK01000268.1 GCA_003508755.1 Bacteroidales bacterium
GCCTTTAAAAATCTCAACGATTTTACAATCCACCTGGGCAATGGCTTTTCGGGAGCACGTTTCATAAGGTTGATAGAAATTCCTAGTTTTTGCACAACAGGTATCTTATGTGTTTCCACATATTCAATTAATGCTCCATCCGGGTCTTCGTTATAGGCAAATAGTCCAGCTGCATCACCCATATCAAAGCTTCCATCCTTAAATATTTCACCGGTATCTACCGTAAAGGGATAGCCGTATTTCTTGCATTTTTCCCGTAGAATATCCATGCCTCGGATATCGAAGCACAAGTGTATAAACCCAAGCTCGCCCCAGTACCGATTCTCAAAAATCTTTTTGGGTGTACGGTTTAGTGCTTGTATCAGTTCTATCTCGCTTTCGTTAAAAAGCTCGCTAAAGGCTCCTTGTCGGGGTTTGCTGTGGCGAAGCAATACCCTTCTGAATTCCTTATCACCACCCGGTAGCACCTTTAAATCGTCAAACACTCCAGTTTTATCATAAGCTACTACATCGTACCCGAGTATATTACTGTAGAACTCCATCGACTTATCAGCATCCGAGCAACCAAGAATGGCTCCATACCCACCGCCGGTGTGTTTATTTTCGTTTTTATACCACTTATCTGAAGGTACCATCTGAAAGATATTACCATAGGGGTCTTTGAGCAAAAACTGCTTTCGCCCTTCCACTTGGGTAAGTTCGCCTAGTACATTTTGTCCTTCGCTTTTAAACCAGTGGTATGTCTTTTCAATATCGACACATTTTATCTTTCCTGCAAAGATGCCCAGATCGCCTAATTGCACATCAAATGCCGGGCCTTTGGGTTCAAAATCGGTATGATTCCAAATCTCAAAACCACCTCCCCCTTGCAGGGTAACTGCGAGAGCAGCATGTCTGTTGCGGGGTTCACCACCGGTGTAAGGAAGCATATATTCGGCTGGTGCCGACTCTTCCAGGATTCTTATATCGATGCCAAAATATTTTTTGTACCAGCTCCACGCTTCGTGCACATTTCTTACCCCTATTCCCAGTTGCTGAATACCACTTATAATTACATCTTTCATTGTTTTATTGATTATGTTGGTTTTACATTCGATGCCATTCTGTAATAGAGCACCGGCAAGTATTTTCTAAAAAATACCATCAAAAGTTCCAGTCTGCCGACCAGGATATCTTTTTTCTTTTTTCGTACCGCCCTGATAATTTTTTTAGCACACACATCAGCGGGCATGCCATTTGCCTGCCCGGTATCCATAACGCCGTGTTTTGCACCGTCTTTATCGATGGCATTCACCGAGATATTAGTGTAAATTCTTCCGGGACTAACCATGGTTACTTTAATGTTGTCAGGTGTCATCTCAGCTCGTAAGCTATCGAAATAACCTTGTAAGGCGTGTTTCGATGCAGAATAGGCCGTTCTTAGCGGGAACCCGAATTTACCGACTACACTGCTGATAACAACAATGTGCCCACCACCCTTTTTAACCATTTTGGGCAATACCTCTTTTGTGAGGGCTATGGCCCCAAAAAAATTGGTGTCAAATACTTTTCTGTCAACCTCAATGGGTGTTTCTATAGCCATAGATCGCTGGCTTATGCCACCGTTATTAACTAAGATATCAACGGATTTATGATGGGTAAAAACTTCTTTTGATGCTTTTGTTATGGATTTCTGGTCGGTTAAATCAAGTGAAACAACAAGACAATGTGCACCTTTCTGTTCACAGTTTTTTTTCACCAGGTTTAATTTCTCGATATTGCGGCCTGAGAGAATTAATTTCGTTTTATAACTTGCCCATTCAAGCGCTAAGGCTTCTCCAATACCAGAAGAAGCTCCTGTTATCCAGATAGTTTTGTTTTGAAAATTCATTGCAATTGGAAGTTTCGGGCTCGAAAATAAGCATTATTTATCAGAACCCTAAGAATAGAATCTATTTTCTGGTTAAGCATGCTTTTTTTAACCCTTTTCAAAAAAAAAGGCAGAGTTGTTACCATCGATTTTCCTTAGTCCCTAAAAAGGAACTGGCATGTGCTTTAGTCTTTCAATAAGCTAAAGGAGGTGATTGCCAGATTCAGAAGCAATAGGGAAATCTCAATTTAGTTAAAGAAGCTGTTTAGTTCTGCGATAATTCCTGCCCGCATAGAAATGGCTTCCAAGAGCTTCTTGTTATGCTTACGCTGTAGGGTGAACTTTATTCGTATCCAGCTTTTAATAAATAGTCGCCAAACAGTCCAGGCTGCCTTAATACTTAGTGGAATTAATGGTATATACACCAACTTCATCCATAGTTCTGGGAAATAAATAAACCCAAGCACGATGAGTATCGGGTAGTAAATAAATTGCATAACCAGTGCAGTACCTAGCGCAGCGGTACTTTTAAATTGGGTGTCTTTAATGCCTTTAGCCACTTTTATGGGTAAAAAGAAATTAGGCCAGTTATTTATAAGCCCGAATATAAGTACCGGGCTCAGTACTATCGATAGCAGGATGCCCAGTAGGTTGAGCAGAATCGAATATTTCTTTTTACGAAACACCCATTCGCGCAGGTTAAGCTTTTCGCGGAGCTTAATATAGTGTTGCGTTTGGGTATGAATGCTTTCTATTTTTGACTTGTTGTGTTCAAGGGTCTCGTCGAGCTTTTGAATAATGGCCTTATCGGCTTTAAACTTATGTAGCAGGTTGCGTGCACTAAGCTTTTGTTTTTTCAGAACTGTGGGACGATAAATATCACGAAGTTCCTGGTAGGTTTCATAGTATTCCTCATTACTAATATCGATCATTACCTTTTTCATCTCGGCACTTAACCTTTCGCGCAGGGCATTGGTAGCGGCCACCGGATTTTGTTCATATTCGTTCCAATATTCACAAACTTCAATGGGGGTGCCGTAGTTGATAAACAGTTCCTTGTTAAATTTCTGATAGTGTTCGTAATCGAGTCCGGCGGGTAAAATTTTCACGCCGGGCTTATCCCTGTACTTCTCCTGGGCCATAAAAGCGATCCGAAAAATGCCTTTTACAAGCGGCCGAAGGCGACGTTTATCGCCATGGTTACCCTCGGGGAACATATAGAGGGGGCATTTAGCATTATGAACAATTTGTACAGCCGAATTAAAAACTTCTTCGTTTTTCTGAAGGCTGGCCCTGCCATCACGAATGCGATAGATGGGCAACATTTTCATTAAGTAGAGAATGCGCTCGATAAAAGGTTTACTGAAAACATCGGCCCTGGTTAAAAAGATGCGTTGAGTGGGAAGTTGCGTTACAAAAGCCAGGGCATCCATGAGGGCATTCTGGTGGTTGGGGGCCACGATAAGGGGTTGGTTCTTTGGAATATTGGATTTGTTAAAAGCCCGAATCTTTTTATAATACAAACGAAAATTAGGCCAGGCCCATAAAACTTGTAAGATCCAATAAAATATCGTCCATTTATCAATATCCCTGCGTGCCATTGTAGACTTGTTTTGTTGCGCCGCAAATATAACAGCTTTGATTTAGAAGAAAAAAAGTGAAGGGGTATTCATGACAATAGCATCTTCTTCAAGGTTTATTTATAGTTTAATTCACCATAAACTCTACCCTGCGATTAATAGCTCTGTTGATTTCAGAATCATTTGCTACTATAGGATAGGCAGCACCATAGCCTTTGTATTTTAACCGTGAAGGATCTATACCTTTATTTATCAACCAGTGCTGTACTGCTTTTGCTCTTTGAACTGATAACTCTTGGTTGTATTCATCTGTGCCAACATTGTCGGTGTGCCCAAGTATGGTGATGGACGCATTACTTTTCAGAAGAAGTTCAAACAGCACGTTCAATTCCAAATCTGACTCAGGTAATAGCTCATACTTATCAAATTCGAAATAGACCTTGTTAAGGGTGAAAACTTTGGTTTTCTTCAACAAGTTTGTATCGAACTGATAAAATTCTTCGAAATCAGTTCTTTCCTCAAATTCATACTTAAAAGTCTCTTTTGTGCAGTTACACAAGGACGAATCTTCCAAAATATTAATCCTGTCAATGAGGTAATAAGCCGACTCATTCATGTCACCCTCGCTAAAGTTCTTTGGGTTAATTTTTTGTATGGCTAAATCGCTTAAACTAAAAAACCTTCCCACACTTAAATAGTTTTCGTTCCCCTTTGCTTTGTAATAGCTGCAGAGGATTGCCCAGTTGTTTCTATTAACACTATCGAGCAGCAAAACAACTTGTGGCGATGATATTGGTACATTTTCTGTGAATTCAGGTTTCGAAGCAGAAAAATGAATTCCCAGTTTATTGATATAATACCCGGAATTATCACTCAATCGCAACCGAAGTTTTATACAATACGTCTTTCCTTTTTTAAGAGCATTAGTTAGTTGGGTAGAAATGTATTCCGAATAATTGCCGGTTGGATGATGATACAAGATTACACCTACATAGTGAAAGCTTGAATTGTAGAGATGTTGATAATTATCAGGCACTTTTACTAATCGTCTGTAAGGATTGTAATAATCGGGTGTGCTTTTGTTGGGTGTGAACCAGAAAGGTACCTGTTGCTCAATGGATTGTTGTCCTTTTGAGAACTGTATTTCAGGCTTGTTAAAATAAAGTTTAAAGTCGTTGTTTTTGATCAGGCTGTCTTCATGTATCAGAGTTTCATAATATACGGTATCCCTTATTCCATTTCTAATCCGGATATTAGCGGTTGGCAGTGTATCTTGATAAATACCCATGACATCGGCTCTCCAAAGCTTACCTTCTTTATATTCTTCTTCTTTAGCGATGTTTCCGGTTTTGTCAAAGTAAGTCCACAGTCCGTGTGGAATTTCAACACTATTGCAGTTACTTATTTTCTTGTAATTTGCGATTCGCTCAATGCCACCCTGCTGGTAATAAAACTTCCATTGGCCAATTTTTCTGCACGACTCTCTATAACACGGATTTTTTGGATTAAAATCGGGGCATTTCAGGCTCTTGCCTTTTGAATATACAGCACCATTAGAATAATAGGTTTTTGTACGATAGGTTTGCCCCCAACAATTTGGTGAGATTATCAGAAAAAGAAATATTATGGAGTGTAATCTCATTTTAATTTAACGGAGAATTTTAAGTTTGCTTATACCTTTTCAATTTAACAAATAACTATATATACACGATGATTCTTATTATTCGATAAACTCAAAATCGATGTGATAATGGTCGTCGTGCAATTTGTCAATTTTAGGGCTTAAGTTTTTGGCAAAATAGATACCCCTGCGTTTTAATTCTGCTCCACTTTTGGTGCTGTACAAATTGTCTTTTAGGTTAATCTTAAAAATTACCTTTTTAATCTTTAGTCCGTTTTTCCGGGCTTCGATATCGAGCAAGAGAATATGTTTAGCCATGGTCTCGAAATCGATACTAACATGTTTGTTGAGCTTGCCTTCAGAATCGAAATTCAGGAGGTAGCTGAAAATTCCGATTCCGTCATAAAACCGTTTTTGTTTCCCATTTTTAACAAGAGGTGTCATAAAATCAATGCTCAATCCATTTTGATGAGTACGATGAGGCCATAATCTACCACCCTGCTTTTTAGAGCAATCCATAATGCTAAACTTTATTCCAGGCAGGTGAGTCTCACACTTGGCATAAGAATTAATTACCGTTGTATGAGCACTGGAATGCACATAGTTTCTGCCAAGAATAAAATAACTAAGCGGACTGAAATACTTAAAGTTACTACCCCGGTACGGCAGTTTGAAGGCATTTTCCAAAGTACCGGCATGTACTTTACCATGTGCAATACTGTTACCGGAATTCTTATAAAACAACTGTGGGAAAGATATGCCTATGGCCACGGTTAGTAGCAATGCAAGTATAATCGCAAAGCGTTTTTTCTTTATCATAAAGGGTATTCAAATAACGTTTGTTATTTATAACGTTGAAAGCTTAGATAAAAGTATTGATTATATATGCCATGTTAAAAGAAGTTTGATGGAATCATCAAACACTGCCGCAACAACTTTCCATCAATTGGTAATTAGGTGGTTACGGTAAATTGCAAACTAGATTATTTAATTAGAAATAGCATAAAGAAAAGACCAACTCCGCCTGGAATTGGTCTTCTTTTATCTATTTTGAATTTTTATGGTTGTTAGTCTAATTCATAAAGATTTTCAACCTCATGTGCTGTCAATACCCTGTTATAGATTCTAATTTCGTCCATTTTCCCATTGTAAAAGAACCCATTATCACCACTTCGAATGGTTAAATATTCACCTAAATTATCCTGCAACTCCCTGGGATCCGTTTCTTCAACAATTAATATACCATTCTTATGAATACTCATTATGTTATTCTCGATACTCGAAATAAACACATAGTGATAATAGTTGGTATCAACCTCCGGGGTTATGCAATACTATCTGCCAGGAGCGTTTCCGCCTTCGCCCTGTCACCTAAAATTAAAATCACGCACCATCTGAAATAGTATATTTTTTTGTGATATCCCTATTTGCACTGTATGCCATTGCCATAATCGGAAAGCTTAATGAATTCCTGCTTGCTTGCATCCCCCATATCAAACTGGTCGTATTTATTGTAGACATCCAATAATAATTGGCTGTTATCTTTTGGAGCCAGTTGATTGAAGTGCACAGTATCAATATTATCAACATTCATATTTATTTCATAAAAAAGCACAGGTGTATTGCATGAAAAGTCCAGGGTTGAAAGCGCTATGATTTTCACTTTGTTGTTCTTTGCCGATTTAAAATGTATGGTTTGGTTTGATATATTGTATACTATGCTCCATTGAGTGTCTTCCTGCCGAACGGCATCTAAAATATCAAAAGAGTACCCTACGGTTACAAGTGCTTGTTCGTTAGAATCAAGCATGGAAGCTACTTTTACAAATCGCTCGTTGGAGGTATTTTCATGTGGGATCTCCATTTCGCCACCAAATCCTCTAAAATTCTCCAAATACTTGAGCGAATTCTTATAATGGTTGTTGCTTAGGACTGGAATTGGAAGATCAGTACCGGTATAAAAGTAAGTCTGGCCATTATGAAATTCTATAATGACACTTTCTCCATGTTTGTCAGTAGCTAAATAGTGTAAATTTATAAACATGGGAACGATTGCAATGCTATCAATTACTCCAAGCAATTCTTCTATTGTTGCGCAATTATCAAGGCAGTATTGTGTCCACTGAAATTCATTTAATTCAAATTTATTTCCGGGTTTAGGTGTTTCGCCCCACGAATTTAATTCCTCTATTGTAAGCCCCTGCTCGTTCATCCCACCCAGTGGAAATTCTTTACCGAATTGATTAAACGTTATACTACCGTATTTTGAAACCCAGGAGAGTTTTTCTGTCTGATTAGAAAAAGCAGTTTTCAATACTCCGCGCTTATTAACGAGTACAATGCCATTGCTGATTTCCCAATCAAGGTTTTTAGCTAAAAGTACTTGCCTATTATTCTTTACCGAAAAAGCAGTGCAGGCTTCCAACGATAATGGAATGACAAATAGAAGTACTGGGATTAATCCTATAAAGACTGTTTCGAAAAAGACGATTTGTTTTTTCATTCCAGTAAAGTTTTAGTGGCACAACAAAAATCTGAACGATTATCTTAAAGAGGTGAGACTCAGTTCTGGTTGATGGGATCTTTCCAGACTATTTAAAACCGTTCATTGTCTGATAAATGTAAAAAGATTCCCTCAACTAGTCTAAATCAAGATGGCTTCTATTTAATAGCTTATTTCAATCTTTACTTCTTACAAAATTTACGGCTATGTCTTCAGTCTTTTTCCGGCTGGTGCTTCTAGCTCATGTTATCCATTTAAAGAAAGTCACAATTTGTTTAAATATACAAGCAGTGGCTTTCTCTTTCCACTGCTGTACGGACCAGTAATTCAAATATGAATTGAAAGTCTGATAAAAACATATTTGTTCTCCTCTGTAACAGTATTGTTCTCATTCTGCACAAAAAATCGTTTCCGGATAATGTGCCGATGCATAGACATATTCTTGAGGTACAGAGTTGTTGAGGAATTCAACATGTGCAACCGTATGCTTGATGGCTTCCAGGTTTTGTGCATAAGAATAGATTTTGAAATCATCACACGAAATATTTTTCTCTGTAATTCCAATATACAGGCTATTAGCGTTGCAGGAAAAATCGAAATCAGAAAGCGAGATTGTTTGCACCAAATCAAATTCCAATGTTTTGTAATGTATCTTACGTTTGCTTATATCGTATACAATACTCCACTGTGTAGAAGTTCCCTGAGAAACTAAATCAAGGATTTCAAAGGCATGTGTAATCAATGGTACTTTTATTGAATCAATATGAACCATGTTTGCGGCCATTAAAAATCTGCCTGAAGAATTTTTTGTCCAGTCGCTAAAAGTTGCCTTATCACTATCTTCAGTGGCATTGATATACCGAATAGATCGTTCATATGGACAATTCGCTAAAACAGCATGGGGAAGGTTTTTACCGGACTTTACACTTATTTTACCATTAAGGTATTCTATAACTGCTGATTTCCCTGATGCATCAGAAACTAAAAAGTGAAGTTTAGAGAATGCCAGGTAGCTTATTCGAACCATGCTGTCACTGGCTATAACCTCATCAACTGTGGCAGCCATATCAAGTTGGTATTGTATCCATTGTAGTTCCGATAAACCATACCTGTGGTCTTTTTCCGGGTATATAGTTTCGGAAAGCCACATTTGCTCAATAACCAGACCAGCTTCATTTATTCCGCCATAAGGAAATTCTTTTCCGGCTTGATTGAAGGTAATACTTCCAAATTTAGAAATCCAACACATCGGTTCTTCAGGAGGCATAATAAAAGCAGATTTTTTCTGGTTACGCTTATTCACATGGATATGCCCTTCGCCGAGCGGAAAGTCAAAGTTTCGTCCAAATACGATAGAAGAATCTTTTGAGATTGTAAAGGTTGTGCAAGCCTCTAGCTTAAGATGGCAACATGCGAAAAGGCTGAGGATAATTAAGAATGCAATGCTATGTGTTTTCATAATTACTGTATTAAAAGTTCACTGCAATTTTACATGCATAGTAATTATGAATCAAATAATAGGTGGCAATGGAAATGATTTGGGAGCAATGGAAAACTTAATTCAAAAGCGTTGCTATTTTTTGATTTAAACTTCTCGAAACAGGAATTAATTCATGGGTTTCCTTTAACTTCAGTTTGTACCCTGCAGCATTCCCCTGAATTGCTTTAATTTTCTCTTTATTAACAATATAACTCTTATGACATCGCAGAATAGTTGGATAACAATGAAGATCCTTTTCTATTGACGAAAGACTATTGCGCAAGAGTTTATGCCTGATGGTGCCATTATCTGAGTAGTGCACATCAACATAGTTGTCAGCGGCACACATAAAAATTAAATCTGATAAGGCAATCTCAAGATCATTGTTCTTATTTTGCGAATGTATGGTAATTCTTTTTTCTTGGTTTTTTCGAGTGACATTGTGTTTTATGCTTTCATTTAATTGTAAAGCATTTCTTAAGCGTTTTGAAGTGATGTAGTGATAGTGCAGAATTACAATAAAGGTGGTTGGAATAATGTTGATAGAGAAAATTATTCCAAGGAAAGCTATAAACCGGTGCAGCTCAATAACGCCATTATTAAATAAGTAGGCATTTACTCCTGTACTCGTAGCTCCGATGAGAATAAATGATAACCCAAGCCAAAGTATAGTGCCGAGAAGGGTATACTTTTTAAAAATAAGAGGCTGAACCAGTATGAATTGGAGTGCAAGAGCGATGGTACCAATGCCGCTGTAAAGTGCTACGGTTATTAGTTTTTCTGTTCCTGATACACGATGGATACCATAGGGTTCAAACACATAAAGAAAAAGAAACGAAAAAATCCCTCCACCAAAAACAATTGCAAATCGAAAAATTTTACTTTCAAGTAAGCTGTATTGATTTAGCAAAAAGCTTTTCATTTTGTTTTTCAATAGGTGTAAATACTGCTATAAAATTAAAATTTAATTCTATTGTACATGATAGATTATTTTAGAATACTCAGGGAGCTAATTCTTCTATCTGGTGAGTTAATCATCATTCTTTAATTAGCGATATACTTTAATTCTTCTACATTCTGGTATGAAATAATGGCAATAAACGATTTCTTATAACAGAAAAGGTGTAATAGTAACCCGCTCGCAACATGGTGGGCTTTATCAGAAATGTATCAGACTGGGGTTAATATATCATGAATCACTACCAGCTGCGCAAATATGGCCATGAATAATTCAGAACACAACCTTATTTCTTCGGAGGAAAAAACGACCATACCCCGGCCAGGCTGAGACCTGAAATGATGTGCCACACACCCCACCAGGCTGCGATAAAGACCATTCCGCCAATGGCCAGCTCCGGGGGAAAAATTTTAGGGTTAATGAGCAGTACAATGGCCAGTCCGGAGTTTTGTATGCCGGTCTCTATGGTAATGGCTCTCTGGTTGGCACCCTTTATTTTGTTTGCACTGGCAAATAAATAACCCGATAAAAATGCCAGTATATTATGGAATAGCACAATAAAGAAAATATACTGAATATACATCATAAAGTACTGCATATTTTTTTGAAGCAAGCCTACTACGATACCAATAAAAACTACAATCGAAAAAACCTTAATTGGCTTCATTATTTTACTGGTAAACTTTGGGAAATAGTGGTTCACAAACATCCCAAGCATTAAGGGAATTCCAAGCAAGATAAAAACTGTTTGAAAAACCTTTTTGGGGTCAATTACTAATCTTTGTAGCAATTCGGGTGCATCCACATTCAACTGACTAATATACAAACCACCCCAGAAAGTAAAATTAAACGGAGTCAGGAAAAGCGCCGACATGGTGGCAATGGCTGTAAGGGTAATCGACAAGGCTGCATTTCCCTTGGCCAGTGCACTCATAAAATTGCTGATGTTTCCTCCTGGGCAGGCTGCCACCAGAATCATACCTAATCCCACAGTGGGGGTTATGTAGTCTTTGATAAGTATAACAACCAGGAATGTTAAAACTGGCAACACAAAAAATTGGGATACAAATCCAATTATAGGCACCTTAGGAGCTTGTAAAATGTTTTTAAAATCCCGCACTTTTATACCCAGGGCCACACCGAACATGATCAGCGCTAAAGCAATATTAATAACCAACCCCGCACCAGTCGATAGATTTAATCGAACTGTATCAATTGTCTTGAGTGTTTCAAACATAATTTGTAGTTTTAACAGCAGCCTCCAAAATACGAAAAATATATTAACCCGTTCTTTTAATTATTAAAACCAATAATTTGATATGAAAACCTGGGATACGTTGTTTACAAAACAAAAACCGGAAGAAATAAAGGATAATCTGTTTGAGATAATAGGTAAGGAGTGGTTCCTAATCAGTGCTGGAACGCCCGATAATTTTAATATGATGACCGCCAGTTGGGGTACCATGGGCGTGTTTTGGCAAAAACCAATAACCATATGCTTCGTACGACCCACGAGGTATACTTTTGGATTTATGGAGGACTCGGATGTATACACTTTAAGCTTTCTGGGCAACAAAAACAAAGATGTGCATAAGGTATGTGGCTCCAAATCCGGGAGAGATACAAATAAGATTAAAGAAACCGGATTGTTACCGGTAACCACCGGGCATGGAGGAATTACATATGAACAAGCCAGGTTGGTCGTTGAGTGTAAAAAGATATATTTCGATGATCTAAAACCAGTATTTTTCCTGCCCGATGAAATTGAGGAAGGGATCTATCCCAACAAAGATTACCACAGGGTTTACTACGGCGAAATTCTGAATGTTTATGTAAAAAAGTAATTAAAATCAATATATCCTCGCTGAGGGGCAGCACCATTCGTTAATTGATATGCAATATTCAGTTGCCAATTAGTGTTCTTTTAAGAAGCGAAAATCGAATTCCAATTAGTGTAAAAGGAAAGCTATTAAAATTACTAGTAAAAGAATTACCTAATCTGATAGCTTCACAATCCGTAATGAGCTAACAGCATTATCAGCGGTGATCTGAACAAGATAGTTGCCAGCAGAAAGCTGAGAGCCATTATTATCATGGCCATACCAGGTATATCGCTCAAGCTTGGATACATTTTCTGAAAACACTTTTTTGCCCGAATAATTGTAGATATGGATGAGCTTTGCGGCTTTCATTTCCGTAAAATCAATGGTTATTTCTTCGGTAAACGGGTTAGGGTATGCTGCTATGGTAATACCTGCATTAATTGGATACATTGCACTGGGCGATTGAGTAATGGAAGTAACTTTTACAAAATCAATGCCCGAACCTGAATATTCCTTATCGGTACCATTGTTCCAGTGCTCATACACACCCAAACTCCCCAATTTGGAGCCATCACCCTCAGGATCGTAGGTAAATCCATCCGGCCAATATGCTTCATCGGCGGCCTGAAGCATATAATCGTTAACACCATTGTAGTAAGGGTATTTGTTCGTTTCACCATCCATTCGCGGTACATCATTATTCACCGGTGGATTGGTATACTCTTCCAGCAAGAAATCGAATCCTACTGCTTCGATAGCTACCGGGTCCTGCGAAACAAAGATAGAATTTGGGTAATCATCGTTAAATGGAGGCATTTGCCATCTGAATATATTTCCTTCCCAGTTATCGCCACCCCAGATACCATCAACAAGGTAGAGCAATGTTTTACCTCCCGTGTGCTCATGGCCCATATAATCAACCAAATGCCTGTATTTACCATAGCCAGGATCATTCAGTGTCATGCTGTAATGCATAAATTCTGCAAATTGTGTGGCTGCTTCGCCGCCTGGTTGAACCACCGATCCCTGATGATTCTTGGCACATAAGGTGAGCCCGTTTTCCTCATGTGATTTCAAACAGGCACCATTGATAAAATAATCAGCTTCAACATAATGCTGCGGAAGTGTAGAGGTATAGGTTCCATCGCTAAATACAAGCACATTGGCCGAAGAGAGCTGCGTTTTTGCCCGGTTGTTCATTCCAATGCCATCGATGTACACCACGTTTGGAAAGGCTGTATGGCATTTATTCCAGTAAAAATCTCGAAAAGTTCTGTAGCTGTCGCCAATGGTGATGTCCGATTGATTAATGCCCAAATCATTAATTAAGGTTTCCAGCAATGCATAAACCAATTGCGGTGTTTGGTCCATGCGTTCCATGTTGGTAACCATCTCTGTTCCGGATGTACCCCACAGGGAGTTTACAAGATTAATTTTAATGGCAATTTTCTCGCCCGATGCATAACCCACATTTCCCTTGCCCTTTTCTGCATTGAAATGCTTAAACAGTTTATCCCAGGCGTCATTTACTGTTGCTCCTTCAGTTAAATGCATGATCGATTGATCCAGCATCTTTTTGATGGTATCCTGGTTAGTGTTCTTATCCATATACCAGTAATCGCCCTCTTCATTTGCAAGCTCCCGATTTGTAGCATGCTCGTTGTATACCCATACTACCCTGCCAGGGAATAAGCCTTTACCCTCACCAACAGGATTTTCAGGGAATATAATTTCATCCAGAGGCACAATTTCGGCAGCATTACTAAACGCTGGATTTTTATAAAGCGTTACCAGTCCTACAGCCAGAATAGCAGGAATAAAAAGAAGAACCATGGCAAATTTTCTTTGCCTGAGTGCACGTAACGATCTCTTGAAAAGTAGAACTGAACCGGTTAAACCTATGAGATACAATACAAACGCCGAAGCCCATGGAGCTGCAGCCCTCATGCAGGGGTAAGCTGCTCTTTGGGGTTTGGGAATTACTCGGATTAAAAACCAAATGGTAGACACGAATCCAACTATTATAAGAACTAATTTACCGGGTATTCGGAACTTATTCAGTTTGGAGGTAATTTTTTTAAACTTTTCCTTTGAAGCAGAATTTCTCATGACAGGCTGGATTGGTTGGTTCATTCAAAACAAGAGCAAAAGTTAAGCAAATATTTGTACAATTAAAACTCAGCTTTTCCTTCCTCAATTTTTTTGTAATAATCAGATAATAAGGCTAAAAGGTTGCTGAAGGTTTCCATGGCTTTTTTTGTTTCCTCCGAAACATCTTTCTTTTTGAGCCTCAGCAACAGCAAGCCATAAAGCGCATAAAAGCATAGCTCAATTTCATTTGCACCGGGCTTTTGTAGCTTTACCTTAAATGCCTCAATATTTCCTTTGGCTGTATTATAAACTGCGATATAATCTTCGGCTTTTACCTCGTTTATCAATCGTTTATGCAGCTCAAACATTTCATCGGTCACACCTTGAACAAATTGTAAATGCCCTGTTTTGGTTATACCTTCTTCATGCATGGCCAGGATAAGATTTGTATACCAATTGCGGATTTCATCCATTATCTGGGGTGGCTGCTTAAATTCAACCAGAAGTCGCTCCTCTAGCAGATTTATATCGAATTTAAAGGCTCTGAGGGTGTCTTCAATCTGCCACATATACAATACATACTCTGCAATGTTATTTTTTCTTTTTTCCCTGGCTACTATCATGCTTTAATTATTATTGTTATGCAGTTTGTCGATGGTTCTTCGGTCCTTTTTTGTAGGACGACCGGCTCCCCTGTCGCGTTTAAAGAAGAAAGTTTCGTTTACTTTTAATTTGTCCAACTCTTCAATAGAAGTATTATCTTCGATGTATTCCGGAACCAGTTTAGCTGGTAGGCGGTTTTTTACCAGCAATTTAATTTTATAGGTATAAATTACAGGTGGTTTCCGAACGGTAAGCTGTTCATTTCCCTTCAGTTCCTTTGAGGCTTTCACTTGCACACCATCTACCAAAACTCTTCCTTTGTTGCAGGCATCTGTTGCCAGGCTGCGTGTTTTAAAGATTCTTACGGCCCATAAATACTTATCAATTCTGATTTTACTCATCGCGGGCAAAATTAAGGAATTTATATACTTATAAAGTGCTATTAAATAGATTTCCTTTTTTTCGTTTCAGGATTTTTACATTCTCTCAGGTAAATCATGAAAAGAATCATATCTTAATAGGAGAAATAATGATTGAAGTCATTCTACGAGCTTTGCTTTCGTAGTACTTTGTATCAGTTATTTAACACACACAGTTTAAACTTTATAGCTATGGACGTAGATAAAATAATGCAATCGCTGGAGCACAGAAATCCAGGTGAAACAGAATATTTACAAGCTGTTAATGAGGTACTGGAGTCGATAGTTGATGTATACAATCAGAATCCACAATTTCATTCGGCCAATATTATCGAGCGCTTGATTGAGCCCGATCGGGTTTTAACATTTAAAGTTCCCTGGATGGACGATCAGGGCAATGTACATGTGAATCGCGGTTTCAGGGTTCAGTTCAACAATGCAATTGGACCATACAAAGGAGGATTACGTTTCCACCCAAGTGTTAACCTTAGTATTTTAAAATTTTTAGGTTTCGAACAGATCTTTAAAAATGCACTTACCACGCTGCCGATGGGTGGAGGAAAGGGTGGTTCCGATTTTCAGCCAAAAGGTAAGTCGAATACAGAAATTATGCGCTTCTGTCAGAGCTATATGCTGGAAATGTGGCGTATTATCGGACCCGATACCGATGTTCCTGCCGGAGATATTGGAGTAGGTGGTCGCGAAATAGGATTTTTATATGGAGCTTATAAAAAGCTTACACACGACCATGTGGGTGTTTTAACCGGCAAGGGCATTCAGTGGGGTGGAAGTCTTATTCGCCCGGAAGCAACCGGCTTTGGAGCAGTGTATTTTGCAGAAGAGATGCTGAAAACACGGAAGGAT